>JBJKSV010000164.1:0-6258 GCA_046703605.1 Limisphaerales bacterium | reverse complement strand
GCCGTTGCAGTCGCCATCACCCTGTTCGGTCCAAGTTCCGGCGCGGCGCTGGCCTGTGTGGTGGGCGTGCTGGTGGAAGTGCCGGTGATGCTGTCGGTGTGTAACATCTGCAATCGGTCGCGCGGTTGGTATCGGCAAACAGTCGAGGCCAAGCCCGCGTAAGCGTCGAGGGAAACAGCGAGATTATCAGCCATAGAGCTTTCTGCCCTGCGCGAGAATCTGGTGCTGCAATGACCCACGCAAATCCTTGTAACGATCGAATTCCTCGCGTGTTTGCACAAATACGTCCTTGCTCATCCGCAGTCCGCGCAGGCAATGATGCCCACGCTGCATCCGGCGGGTCGCTCGTTCATTGCTACTAGGGACAATGACCATCAAGTCCACGTCGCTGTCTTCATGCGGTGTGCCCCAGGCGTGCGAGCCGAACAGAAAAATCTGCTGCGGCAGGAATTCGGCTTTGAGCCGCTCCACAACTGTCTCCAACAAGCCTGTCGGGATTGTTTTCACGAGTTCCAGAGTACCATGAAACGATAGCTTTGAGAAGTCGAAATCTGACACCCCAAGCGAGCCGGGCACGGCCACTGACAAAGTCGTCGTAAACGACTGTAGGAGACGACGTAAGGAGTCTCGAACTGGGTTCGCTCGTTTCATCCGTAAGCCGTTGATCAGAGACTCCTTACGTCGTCTCCTACAGTATGCTGGCACGGGCTTTGTCAGTGGCCGTGGCGAGCCGGGCGCACGACAAGATTCTTCGTTTGCTCGATATGCAGGTTGCCCGGCTGCCCATCGGGTATGTTCGTTTGGCAACAAATCGCGTGACCGGACAGGCGCGCCCTGCCCGCGTGTGAATACTCGGGTCAGGCGCTGGCCTCGTCGAGCATCTTGATGGACTCTTCGTCCAGCGTCAGGCTGGCGGCGCCGACCAACTCCTCCAGTTGACTGGAACTTGAGACGCTGGCGATTGCCGCGGTTACAGCCGGGCGCCCGATGAGCCAGGCCAACGCCGCTTGTCCCGGAGTCGCCTCATGCTTCTTGGCGGTCTCGTCCAACGCGTCAAGGATCCGCATGCCGCGCTTGTTGAAATACTTGGCGACAAAATCACCACGGGGCTTGCCAGTCGCGTCCGCCTCGCTGCGGTACTTGCCGGTCAAGAAGCCGCTCGCCAGAGAAAAGTAGGGAATCACCCCCAGGCCGCGCTCGATGCACAGCGGCGCAAGGTCCTCCTCGAAGTCCTCGCGGTCGCAGAGGTTATAGAGGGGTTGCAGGGTTTCGTAGCGCGGGAGTCCCTGTTCCTGGCTGGTCTCGAGGGCCAGCCGCAGGCGTTTGGCGGAATAATTCGAGGCGCCAATCGCCTTGACTTTTCCCTCTTTGATGAGTTGGTCAAAGGCCGCCAGGGTTTCCTCCAAGGGAGTGGCAGGATCGTCAAAATGCGCTTGGTAGAGGTCGATATAATCGGTTTGAAGCCGCTTGAGGGAACCCTCGGCGGCGCGCACGATGTATTCCTTGGACAGGCCCTTTTGCTCCGGCCCCATTTCGCTGCCCACCTTTGTAGCAATGAGGACCTGCGACCTCTTGCCGCTTCGGTTGAGCCAGTGCCCAATAATTGTCTCGGACTCACCGCCGGTATGGCCCGAAACCCACTTCGAATAGGAGTCCGCTGTGTCGATCATGTTAAATCCGGCATCGACGAAGCCATCCAGGATTTCAAAGGACGCCAATTCGTCGGCCGTCCATCCGAAGACATTTCCGCCGAGGACAATCGGCGCCGTCTCCAGGCTGGATTTTCCCAATTTCCGTCTTTCTATGATTGTTGTGCTAGTCATTATCTCTTGGAACATTGCATCCTCGTTGCAGCCAAAAAGGCAACGCTCAAATAACCTAGCACGGCTTTCCAATTTGTTAATTCCGATTCTCGAACCAGACCAGGTTGGCGGTCGAAGCGCCGATGGAGAGAATGTCGGGCTTGGAATCGCCGTTGACATCCACAATGGCGCAGGAAGCCGCGGCAACTCCACCAATGCTCAGATCGTGGCGTTTCCAGCGCAAGCCGCTCTCATCTTCGGCCGTGTAATACACCAGGCCGCCCCCACGTCCCCGATAGCCGGCGACGATCTCGTCATTGCCGTCGTCGTTTAAATCCGCCGTTGCCAAGGCATGGCCGTTATCAAAAGTGTCGTCGATGACGTGACGCGCCCATTGGCCATTGATTTGGTTGTAAACGACGACCTGGTTCCCGTGCCAAGGCTCGATGCTGCAAAGAAAACGATGGCCTCCCACATGTCCAACCGCTATCTCACTCGCCCCGCACTTGGGCCAGGGCAACGGGGAACCACGCGCCAATTCTGCGCGCGACCAATGCCCATTGGTTCCGAGCGTGTAACGAAAGATGCCGCCGAAACAGCCGATGAGTATGTCGTCGCGGTGGTCGCCGTTCCAATCGAAGATGCAGATGCCGTGCATGACGCCCGGATTCTGGTCGCTGATGAGCGTGCGCCGCCATTGGCCGGGCCGGTAGTACACCAGCGGGGCGTTGCCGTAGTAATCCGGCGGGGCCGCTTTGGAGTCGGTCAAGGCCGCATCGACCACAACCGGGTGGCCGCTGCCGTCGATATCCGCCAAACGCAAACGATGCGAGGTTGGGAGCCGATCAATTTGCCGCGCCTTCCAGGGTTGGCGCACGTCCCGCCCCGGTTCGAGCAGCCAAAGGTCTCCTGGACTGTCCGCCGCCACATTGCTGAAGCCGCTGGCCAGAACAATCGCCGGACGCCCCCCCGAACTCAGGACCACACAGTTGATCATATCTCGCATGTTCGAGACGATAACGTGGCGTTCCCACCCGGGGTTCTCGTACCAGACCAGTTCGGGCATGCCGCTGGCCAGAGCGATGACGTCCGGTTTGCCATCCTGGTTGAGATCCGCGGGGAGGACCTGGTATCCACCAGTAAGGCCAGTGGCGATGGTGTGCTCAATGAAATGGACCGGCTCGGCGGCGGCGACCGAAATCAGCCCCCCTGCCAATAGGAACGCCACCCCCCACCGCTTCCCCGCTCTTTGCTTTGAGCCAGAGCAATTTCCTCTTGAAGCTGCGGAATCGCGAAACCCACCTTCCGTCATAAAATGCATGACAGGTGTATATCGCCCTCGCCTGCCAAATGCAACCCTCGGCGGCTACCACCATAGTGGAATTATCATCGAATGGACGAGTGTGACCACAGGCCATTCGTCGAGATCACGCTCGGCAAGAAACACCTGCAATTCTGACCGGACTCGTCATAATGAGCGGCGTATGAGCAATCTCACCCGACGCAATTTCATAAGGCAGACCGCCATGGCTGCCGCCGCGGCTCCCATCGCCCGCGGGGCCGCCCCCAAGCCGGCCCCCGGCACCCAATCCACAACCGACCCGCAACGGCGGCCGAACGTCATCATCTTCCATTCGGACCAATTCCGCTGGGATTGCGTCTGCGCCGCGGGGCTGAACCCGATGGATTTTACCCCCAACCTGGATGCGATGTCCCGGCGCGGAACGGTCTTTCAGAACTTCATCACCAACCAGCCCTTGTGTGCGCCCTCGCGCTCCTGCCTGTTGGCCGGCCAATACGCCACGACCACCGGCGTGTTCCGGAACGGACCGGGGCTGCGCCGCGACGCCCGGACGCTCGCCACCGAGCTCACCCAAGCCGGTTACACGGCCAACTACGCCGGCAAGTGGCATTTGGCGCCGGGAGGGGCAGGACCGGTTCCACCAGAGCATCGCGGGGGTTTCACCGGTTACTGGTTGGCCGCCAATTGTCCGGAGATCAGCACGCAGCCTTACGGCAGCCGCTTCTGGGATGCTGACGGAAGGCCGGTGCGCTACGGCAAGGACGTGTATCGGGTGGAATTTCTGACGGGCATGGTGGAGGAGTTTCTATGCCAGAAACACGACAAGCCCTTCTTTCTGATGCTCTCGCAACTGGAGCCTCATCAGCAAAACGGCCCCTATGGCGACGATGTCTATGGTTTTGTTCCTCCCAAGGGGTATGAGAAGAGGTTCCGCAGCCCCTTCGTGCCACCGGATCTGCGTCTTTTCCCCGGAGACTGGCCCTACGAACTGGCCAAGTATTATGGATGCATCAAAGCCATCGACGAGTCGATTGGGCGTATCCTGCAAAGGCTCAAGGAGCGGGACCTTGATGAAAACACCATCGTCATCTTCTTGAGCGATCATGGGTGCCATTTCCGGACCCGCAACAGCGAATACAAACGCAGCCCTCATGAGAGCTCCATCCATGTCCCGCTGATCATCCAGGGGCCTGGCTTCAACAACGGGCGATTAATTCCTGAGTTGGTCAGCATGATCGACGTTGCGCCTTCGATTCTGGACTGCCTGGGCGTGCCGATCCCCGCCTCCATGCAGGGGCGCAGCTTCCTGCCGCTGCTGCATGACGAGCGCGCACGCGCGGACTGGCCTAACGAAGTCCTCATCCAGATCAGCGAATCGGAGGTGGCCCGCGCCTTGCGGACACCGGAATGGACCTACGTGGCCCTGGCGCCCGAGGCCGATCCGGTGCGCGACTCCGGCAGTCTGCATTACCGCGATTACCAACTTTACAGCAACCGGGGCGATGCGGCGCAACTCGTCAACCTGGCTGGCCGCCTTGACACCCGATGGCCCGATAAACAACTCCTCCACCACATGGGAGAACGCTCGATGAGGGAGATTACCTCCGACCTGCGCCACCGCCTTATCGAGCGCATGGCCAAGGCTGGCGAGCCGCGGCCAAAAATCGATCTCTGGCCCTATTATCCATGAGAATGGCCCTGGCTGGGCCGGGCGTACCTTGACTGGACCATCACGAATGGCCCCGCTGAACCACGAGCACATTCTTTTTGGTTGAACAACCCTCCCTAATTCTGCTATCAAGACACGGCTCGTTAGAATCCCCCATTCCGGCTTTCAACCCGTCCCAGCATCGGACGGTCGTCTGAAACCCGGCGAAGCTGCAGGCAAGATGTGTGCGCCAGAGCGAGGGGGATCGAGATTGGAGACTATCAGAAACTATATGAAACAATTGGTCTGCCCCGGTAAATCTGCTTGGCTTTTTTCTGTCGCTTCGTTGTTGCTGGCCTCGGGTGCGGCGGCGGCAACATTCAGTGTCGCGCCGGCCGCTGTGGGGAACGCCTACACGGGGTCGATTACGCTGCAAGTCGGCGGCCTCTCCAGTGGCGGAACCGTTCTGGTTCAGAAATATCTCGACACGAACCGAAATGGGAAGATCGACGCCGATGACGTTCTCTGGCAGCAGTTCAAGCTGACCGACGGCCAGGCCAGCATATTTCATGACGGCACGACCGTAGTGACAAACCTGGACGTACCTGGGGACCTGGGCACGACATCGGGCCGAATCACCTCCACGTTCAGATTGGGCGCCGCCGGCTTCGAGCAGTCTATTATTGGCAGGTACCTCTTCAGGCTCTCCAGCCCGTCCGGCGCCTTTGCCGCTCTGACCAATTCCTTCACCGTGACCAACTCCGCTTTCGCACAGTCCGTCACCGGTGCCGTGGAGGCGAACGGCACGAATTTGCCGGGGGCCATTGTCTTGCTCTTTCAGCCCTCCAGCGGGAACAACCTGAACCCTCAAGCCGGCGTACTCGCTGACAACTCGGGCAACTACACATTCAGCGCGCCTGCGGGAAACTATGTGCTCGTGGCGCTGAGAAACGGCTTTATCGCCAACCTCACGACCTCGCCGCAAATCACCCTCGGCAGCGGCGCCGTCCTTCACACGAATCTGACCGTGCTGTCCGCCGACCGCACGATCTCTGGAAGTGTAGTCGATGCCACCGATCCAAGCACCGTTTTGCCGGGTGTGTTTCTGCCCGCATCTTCAGACCAGGGCTTGCTCACCATCGCATTCTCGGACACCAAGGGCAACTTCATCGCCGGTGTCACCTCCGGAACCTGGAAAATCGATACGGATGAACAATCGCTGGCCTTTTACGGCTACGTGCGCCCGGACCAGAAGACCAACATCGATGCCACTGGTGGCAGCGTAAGCGCCGTCCGCCTGGCACTGCCCAAGGCGACAGCCCTCTTTTACGGAAGTGTCAAAAACGCACAGGGTCACCCCATGGAGGGCATCAGCCTGTGGAGCAGCGACAACGACGGACAGTACGAGGAAACGGCGCTCAGCGATGCGAATGGAAATTACTTTGCGGGCGCCTTGGCTGGCGCAAACGACTATTGGCAGGTCCAGATCGAGAATGACTCGGCCC
>JBJKSV010000163.1:0-8869 GCA_046703605.1 Limisphaerales bacterium | reverse complement strand
CAAAGCAGAATTTCGCAATGAAGGCCGGTGGATGAGGACTTCTGTAGCGTAGCCGGCCCAAGCCGCGAGACGAACCCATACGGGGGGAGCGCCTGGCCGGAATCCGCGAAGGTGGACAAACCCCCGGCCCATCGCGGCCGTGAAGCGGACCACTCTCAGGTGCTCGCCTGGGCCAAGATCTCGTTGACCCTAGTCATTACCGCGAAGGCGTCGGCCACGTAAAGCACGTCGGCCTTGCCGCGTGCCCACCCGCAGTTGGGGTCCAGGTTGATGGCGCGGCGCTCGTGGATAAAGCGCCAGCCGACAGTATGGGGTTCCTCGCCGTGGCAGCAGGTGGCCAATCCTTTCGGATGGCGCGGAGTGGAGCCCGTCTGCCCGACTTGGTTCAGGTGGGTGAGGAAGGGGAGCACCGCCTGGCCTTCGCCGCTCAAGTCAACCAGCGACTTGCTGCTTCCCAGGGAGGCGCGCGCCTGGTTGAGGAAGCCGAGGATTAGTTCTTCGGCTTCCTTAACCTTGGGCTGGCCGTCGGCCTGCTTCTTGGTCCAACCCGCTCCCGCGACAAAGAGCACGTCCGCTTCAGGGCGAATGGTGCGCGCCTCGATGGCCGGCTCTCGGAAGCCCAGGACTTTCGTGCGGATCGAGTTTTCCGGCAGTTGCACTGTGACCGGTTCGACACTGGTATGGCCAGACTGGCCTTGCCAGGGTGTATGAACACCGGGATCGATCAGCATGAACCAAGGCCTTTGGCTGCGCCGCAGTGTGGCCTCCATCCGTTGGCGGTAATACCAGCGGCTGATTGAGACCCCGCCTTCAGAGACGGCAACACTGGCGACGTGAGTATCGACCTTCCCGCCGAGGCGCTGAGACACGCCGGGCAGAACCCGGTTCCAACGCGACGTGGCCGGCGCAATCACAATGGAGGGCTGCGCCGCGCGCGCAAGGGCTTCCGCCGCGGCGGCATCAGTCGAGTAGCGGGCTTGAGCCAAAGCCGGGTGGCATGCACCTAGAAACCGGGCCGCGCCGCACGTAGCGAGCCTGTCGGCGGCGGACTGGGCACTTTCGCCGATAAGCCCTACGGCGAGGGTTGAGCCTTGCAGAGCGGAGCTGAGCTGGAGAGCGGCGGTCAGGGATTCAAGTGCGGCACAGCAGAGCGAACCGTCAGGTTCCGTGTGTGCGAGGAATAAGAGAGTTTCCATTTGTTTTAAGACCGAGTTCTAGCCCGCATATTTACACGTGGTAGTGCGCGCAGTCCCCTGCGCGCCCTGCCCAGATATCGCCTTGCTTTCGCGTATTCTGCGTATTTCGTGGTCGAATCATTTCCCATTTCGGAGCCAGTCCACAATTTCGCGGGCGATTTCGCCGGGGGACTTGTCCTTGACGATCCTGGTTTCTCGCAGTTGTTTCGGCAGGCAGACACTATTGTATAAGAGTCCCTCCGAGGCCAAACAAGCCGGTTTTGCCTTCTGAAGGGCGGGCATGACTGTCCGCATGTTGAGCATGCCGACCTGCGGATTGTTTCTCGGCTCAGGGAGGTTGCCGGTTGCCCAGCCGAGCAGGGCGGGAGGACCGGCACAGCAGGAGACCTGGTGTTTGCCGCCCTCAACGCGTTCGAGGATTTCCAACGAACCATCCGGGTTAATCTTCAGTTCATCGACCCCCTGGAATTGGTCGGTGATGCCCAACTGTTCGCCCACCATTTGAAGCGTGGCGCCGGCGCCGCGCGAGGCAGACTCCCAGCCGCCGAACAGCAGCAGCCTGGATTGGTCCAGGGCAGGAATAGCGCGGATAGCTTCCGCAAGAAGGGCGGCGGTCTCGGCAGAATCGGTAAATCCACCGGCCGAGCCGTCAAGGGCAACCAACTCGAACGGGGCCTTTTGCGCAACGGTCATCATCACCTGCTGCAGTTTCGCCTTGGGGCCAAGGCTCACGAGCCAGACTTTGCTGCCTGGGGCATTCCGGGCGAGGTTGGCCGCCTCGTAGAGGGCGTGGCTCGCCCAAGGGTCCAGGACGGCGGGCAACATGCTCTCGTTTCTCAACCCGGGAGCGGACGCCCCGTTCACCGGTTCGAGCGTTTGGAGCGGGTCGGGGACGACGCTGCCACAAACAACAATTTGGTAGGCACAACTCATGCAGCGGGCATGGTCGGCATTCTGAGCGGATTTGTGAAGCTTGAAGTTCAGCCGGCAATTTGTAGATTCTAAGAAGAGCATGTTTCGTCCCTGCATTGACTTGCATGAAGGCAAAGTTAAACAGATCGTCGGCGGCACGTTGAGCAACGAGCCGGGCCGGTTGCGAACTAATTTTGTCTCGGAACGTCCGGCCAGTTGGTATGCGGAGCTTTACAAGCAGGATGGATTAACTGGCGGCCATCTGATTATGCTGGGGCCGGGGAATGAAACGACGGCTCGCGCCGCGCTGGCGGCTTACCCAGGCGGGCTGCAGATCGGTGGCGGAATTAATGATGCCAACGCGCGGACCTGGCTTGAGGCCGGCGCCTCGCATGTCATTGTGACATCCTGGTTGTTTCCCCAGGGGCGCTTGGATTGGGAGCGGCTCTGGGCGCTGAGCCGGCAAGCGGGCCAACAGCGGCTTGTCCTGGACCTGAGCTGCCGGCGGCGGGGAGAAGACTATTTTGTGGTGAGCCGAGGCTGGCAGGAATTCACCGACATGCCTCTGAGCGCTCGGAACCTGGAGGCGCTCGCCGGATGGTGTTCGGAGTTTCTGATTCACGCGGTGGATGTCGAAGGGCTGCGGCAAGGGATCGATCGTGAGTTGGTTTGCAAGCTGTCGAACTGGTTGCCCATTCCGGCCACCTATGCAGGCGGCGCGAAATCCATATCGGACCTTGAGGAGGTGACAAATCTGGGCCGAGGAAAGATCGATCTCACCATCGGCTCGGCCCTGGACATTTTCGGCGGCAGCGGCGTGCGTTACCACGATGCGGTGGAGTTCAATAAACGGCTGGCGAACGCTTCCGTGCCTCCACACACGGCATCCCAAGCCCTCTCAAACAGGCGATGATACCTATTGGCTCAGTTCGAAAGGCGCAGATTCGATGAACGTCGGCCAGTGGTTACGCGCAATCGCAAATCGCAAATCCCAAACCTCAACTCAAGGCGTTGGCTCCAGAAACCTGCGCCAGTGGTTGCGCGAGCACTCGCTCAAGCTCCTTGCCATTCGTGATACGCCTCAAGCCATTGCCGGCGGGGTGGCTATCGGCATCTTCTTCGGGTTTACCCCCTTGCTTGGACTCAAAACGCTCTCCGCCATCTTTTTCGCCTGGCTCACGGGCAGCAACATCCTTGCCGCGGTCCTGGCCGGGACGCTGCACGATGTAATCACGCCGTTCATGCCGATCATCTATCGTTGGGAATACGACATTGGCTATTGGGTTCTGAGTCACCCGCATCACTGGCCAAAAGCCCTGCGCGAGATGCACCTTGGGCTTCATTCCTGGCCCACCTGGACGACGGTTCTAACCGTGGGTAAACCGTGGCTGCTGGGCTCCGCGCTTTGCGGCGCTCCCATTGCGGTTGCCGCCTATTGGATCACCAAGAGCCTCGTCGGAAGGCACCACCGGAAAAAGGGAATTCATCCGCCCGCCGAGTCCACTGGTCGTTGAGACGGCGCCCCGCTGAGAGAGTTGCACATGTGGCTTCGCTTGGCGCCAGCCAGGGTGCTTTTACAGTCTCTCCTGGATGTACCGCTGGAGCTTGACGGCGTCGGCATTGAAAACCCTGATTCCCTCAGCCAGCTTTTCGGTGGCCATCGCATTTTCATTGAGCAGCCAGCGGAACTTCTTCTCGTCCAGTTCCAGCCGTTCACCGTCGCTCCGGCGCGCCATCTCCAGAGTCAGCTTCCGCTCCACCGGCTCGGTGCTCTTCATGAGTTCCCCAAGCAGATGCGGACTGATCGTGAGCAAATCGCACCCGGCCAATTCCAGGACCTCGCCTTTGCTGCGGAAACTGGCGCCCATCACCTCTGTCGTGTAGCCGAACTTCTTCAGGTATGAGTAGATCTGTTTGACCGATAAAACTCCGGGATCTTCTTCAGGCGGGAACTCCCGTTTCTCGTGCGCCTTATGCCAGTCGAGGATGCGTCCCACAAAGGGTGAGATGAGCTTCGCCTTGACAGAGGCGCAGGCCGCCGCCTGAGCCAGCGAGAACAAGAGCGTCATATTGCAATTGATGCCCTCGCTTTGCAGCGCCTCCGCTGCCCGGATGCCTTCCCAGGTGGAAGAGATCTTTACCAAAATCCGTTCCCGGGCGATCCCTTTGGCCTTGTAAAGCTCAATAAATCGCCTGGCCTTCTCGACGAGCGCCTGCGTATCGAAGGAAAGATCCGCGTCGGTCTCGGTCGAGACGCGGCCTGGCACGATCTTCAGGATTTCGGCGCCAAATATCACCAGCAGGTCGTCCATGATTTGCGAAACCAGGGCCTTGCCTGTGAGCGAGGATTTGCGCCCTTCGGCAATGGCCCGCTCGACCAGTTCCTTGTACTCGGGCATCTGCGCCGCCTTGAAGATCAGCGAGGGATTGGTCGTAGCGTCGCGCGGCGCGTACTCCTTTAGGGTCGCGAAATCACCCGTATCCGCTACAACCGTTGTGAATTGCTTGAGTTGATCAAGCTGGCTGTCGCTCGTTCGTATCTGTTTCTTCTCCATTTCAGCAATCTGGGCCATAAAATAATCTCCTGCTCAACTCTCGCATTTCCGGCCCGCCTGTCAAAAGTACTCAATTGGAGGCGGCGATATCGCGCCGATAATACGCACCCTCGAAATGAATCCGTTCCACTGCCCCATAGGCCCTTTCTCGCGCCTGCGCCAGACCGTTTCCCCAGGCGGTGACGCCCAAAACGCGCCCGCCGCTGGTCACTATCCGCCCGTCCGCGCTCGCGGTGCCGGCGTGGAAGACTTTAACGTCGTCCAACCGGGCCACTTCTTCCAGGCCCTCAATTATCTTCCCTTTGGCGTAACTGCCCGGGTAGCCGGCGGAGGCCATCACGACGCATACGGCACTGCGCGCATTCCAATTCAAGCGTACCTGATCGAGCCTGCCTTCCAAGCTGGCCTCCAGCACCCCCAACAGGTCATTCTCCAGTCGGGGCAAATAAACCTGCGTCTCCGGATCGCCAAACCGGGCGTTAAACTCGAGGACCTTTGGCCCCTCGCTCGTCAGCATAATCCCCGGATACAGAATTCCGCGAAAATCAATTCCTTCGGCCTTGCATCCCCGCAACCAGGGTTCGACGATGCTCGCCCGCAGGCTGTCCAACTGGCTTTCATCAAAGCAATGAGCCGGCGAACAGGTTCCCATGCCGCCAGTGTTTAGGCCGTGGTCGCCATCCAGCGCCCGCTTGTGGTCCTTTGAGCTTGGGAAGAGCGCCGTCCTGCTCCCATCGCACAGTGCGTGAAGGGAGATTTCCTGGCCCTGGAGCAATTCCTGAATGACGAGCTTAGTTCCCGCCGTCCCAAAGACGCGGTCAATGAGCATCGCGTCAATCGCCCGGTTGGCCTCCTCCTGGTTGGAACAGAGCAACACCCCTTTGCCCAGAGCCAATCCATCGGCCTTCACCACGCATCGCCCGCCCAGTGACGCGGCAAAGGCCTTCGCCGGTTGCGGTTTGGCGAAGACGCCGGAGCGCGCCGTGGGAATGGCATGCCGCTCCATGAAATGTTGCGAAAACGACTTGGATGCCTCGAACTGGGCCGCCTGGCGGTTCGGCCCCCAGATCCGCAGACCGTCCTGGCGGAATAGGTCCACGATCCCGGACGCCAGCGGGTTGTCCGGGCCGACCACCGTCAGGTCCGGGTGCTGCTCCCTGGCAAATGCCAAAAGGCCTTTCAGGTCTTCGGCGCCGAGGGGCACGCAAGTAACCGGCTCCTGGTTCCTCGCCAAACGCTCTCGGTGGATGCCTGCGTTTCCCGGCGCCGCCCACATCTGGCTGATCTCGGGGGAATGCGCCAGTTTCCATACCAGCGCGTGCTCGCGCCCGCCCCCGCCAACAACGAGAATTTTCATCCCGCCAATTGAAGCACGAATTGGGCGAAGCGCAAAAAGATTTTACATTTCGGGCGCTTCCTCCTGGACTTTCGTGGCCGTTGGTGTAAACCAACCAGACTCAAACGTGTTTAGACTACAGAGAAATATGAAAGACGGATACAAACTGGTTTTGGCGCTCGTCGTTGGCGCGTTGCTGGCGCAGATTCCCGCCCGCGCCGCCGATAAGCCAGCCTTCAAAGATGAAAAAGCTAAGGTCGGCTACGCCATCGGCATCAATATCGGCACCAATCTCAAATACGGCAATTACGACATCGACCTCGATGAATTGATGGCCGGCATCAAGGACGTGCTGGCCGGACGCGATTTGAAGCTCACGCAGCAGGAGGCCCGGACGGCCATCATGAGCTATCGGCGAGAGGTTCAGGAAAAGATTGCCGACCAGAATCTTAAAGAAGGCCAGGCCTTCCTGGCCGCCAACAAGGACAAGCCGGGTGTCAAAGTCACCGAGGTCAAACTGCCGGATGGGAAGACCGCCGAGATGCAGTACAAAATCCTGACCGAAGGCACCGGCCCGATCCCCAAAGCTACCGACGTGGTCAAAGTCAACTATCGCGGCACCACGATCGATGGCAAGGAGTTCGATAGCACGGCCAAACACGGCGGACAGCCCGCCAAGTTCCCCGTTCGTGGCGTGATTCATGGTTGGACCGCTGCCCTGGAGATGATGCCGGTCGGTTCAAAGTGGGAGGTTTACCTGCCAGCCAGCCTTGCTTACGGCGATTATGGTCATGGCCCAGCCATCCAGCCGGGCGCAACGCTCATCTTCGACATCGAACTGCTCGGTATCGAAACCCCCGCCGCTCCTCCGGCCAAGGCCCAGCCGCTGACCAGCGATATCATCAAAGTGCCCTCTGCCGAGGAACTCAAGAAAGGGGCGAAGATCCAGGTCATCCCCGCCTCGGAAGCCGAAAAGATGGCTAAAGAAGCCGCTAACAAAACGAAGTAGCGGGCCGCCGCTTGGGTCACTCCCACTCGATGGTTGCGGGCGGCTTGTCGGTCACGTCGTAGAGAACCATATCTACGCCGGGCAACTTCATGAGTTTATCCGCGAGCCTCTTGATAAAAGTCAGAGGTAAATTCGCGTGACGGGCGGTCATGGCATCCCTTGACTCCACAGGGCGCAGGGCGACGGTCTCGCCGCGCCCCAGCGTCAGCGGGAGCAAAACCACAGGGAACTGCCACACTTGTCGCTCCAAGCCTTCTTCCCGAAGCATCTGGTGGCTGAGCGCATCGGCTTCGCGGAGGAGATTCAGCCTCTGTTTGCTGATCACCGAGCGCGTTACCGATGCCGCTTCCAGGCACCGGCCATCAGACGGCGCGGCCATAAATGCGACACGGTTGGTGTTTCGCACCTTGCGGGTCATGACCCTGGCCATCTCGCCGAAGGCCCCCAGAGTGGCCTCTCCGGTGAGTATCACCAGGTGACTGTAGCTCCGATGATCGCCCTGGACCCCGACGGTTCTGACGGGCGCTGTCCAGGCGCGCAGTCCCGCCGCGCCCGCCAGCGATTTCAACTCCGCAGGCGGTTGCTCCAGGGCGAGGTTCTCCGGCGAGCATAGGCACCGGACGGCCAAGCCCGGCCCCGGAAACGGATACTTCCTGACCAAGGCATCCGGCAGATTCAATTGTTTGCCGATCTCGCGCACCTCATCCTTGTAAAAGTCCCTCAGAGGTTCGATGATCAGTCCGCGACGAATCAGTTCCTGAACGGCCGGCACGCGATTATGATGGGTCTTGATGACGGCAGCCTCCTGGCTATGGCCCGATTCAATGGTATCCGGGTAGATCGTGCCTTGCCCGAGCAACCAGTTCCCCTTCATCAAGCCAAGCTCGTTCTCGAGGTTCTCTTGAAGCTTCAGGAAGCAATCCCCGATGATCCGTCGCTTTTGCTCCGGGTCGGTCGTCTCCCCGACGCAGCGCAGAAACAAATCCGAGGCGTCCACGTAACGCATATTGTGCCAACCTCTTGCCGAGAAGGTTTGTTCTATCTCTCGCCGCTCATCCTTCCTCATGAACCCGGTATCGACAAACACGCCGGTTACCCGCTCCGGCGAAAGCGCGGCGGTGCATAGAGTGAAGGCCACAGTCGAATCCACGCCTCCGCTGACGAAGAACAGTACATGGCGAGCGCCCACCTGCGCGCGGATTTTCTCCTTTAAAAGGTCGGTCAGGCCATCCAGGCGCCAATCCTGGGTGCAATGACAGATATCGAAGACGAAGTTCTTGAGGATAGTCGAGCCGCAAGGCGTATCAGTAACTTCGGGATGGAACTGGAGACCGAAGAGCTTCCGGTCGATGTTCGCCATCGCGGCCACCTGGCAGTTTTCGGTGCGCGCCAGCACTTCAAAACCCGGCGGCGCCGCCACGACCTCGTCGCCGTGGCTCATCCATACTCGTTCCGTGTTGCCAATCCCCTTAAGAAGGCTGTCTTGACTGCTGACCCGGAGGGTCGCTTCTCCGTATTCGTGTTCCGTGCCCGGCTTGACAACGCCTTTGAGGGCGGCAGCCAGAAGCTGATGGCCGTAGCACACTCCCAACACCGGCGTCCCTTTTTCCCAAAGCTCAGCGGGTAGCGTGGGCGCTCCGGTTTCATAGACGCTGCTCGGCCCGCCCGAGATGATGATGCCTTTTGCCTGGCC
Organism: Limisphaerales bacterium; assembly: GCA_046703605.1. GTDB lineage: Bacteria > Verrucomicrobiota > Verrucomicrobiia > Limisphaerales > UBA8199 > JAJYHY01. Next base: position 168 of record JBJKSV010000163.1, on the reverse strand, counting down.
CAATTCCTCCAAAGCGCGCGATGGCGAACACACCTTTGCGTGGACCCCGGCTTCGCGCACGCGGCGGGCTATCATGTGGCAGTATTGCCCGCCACAGTTGATTACGAGAATCTGATTTTCCGCTTCATCGATCATAGTCCGCTTTCATGGCCGCCGCACCTTACCCAT
>JBJKSV010000162.1:0-9471 GCA_046703605.1 Limisphaerales bacterium | reverse complement strand
GTTTCTACGGGACGTCGGCAGGCGGAGGCACTAATATTGCTTACATGGGCACGATCTTCCGGCTAACACCCGGCGGCGCGCTGACCACCCTCTTCCGTTTCGATGGGGTCAATGGGGACACCCCCTGGGGCGGCGTCGTGCGGGACTCGACCGGTAATCTTTACGGGACCGCGGCGGACGGGCGCAGTCGGGTCGATGACGGCAGGGTCTTCAAGCTGGCGCCAGACGGGACCTTGACGACCCTGGCCGTCTTCCGGGGGACGAACGGCATAAGCCCCGAGGCATCCCCGGTCCTGGCCAGGGACGGCAACCTGTATGGGACGACGCATGGGGGGGGACGCTTCGGCTTCGGCACGGTCTTTCGCGTCACCCTGGCCGGCGAACTGACAACGCTGGCGGACTTCGACCGGACAAACGGCGGCTACCTCGCCTCTGGCCTCATACAGGCAACCGATGGAAACCTCTACGGCACCACGCCGGGGGGTGGAGACCTCTCCCTCGGCCTCGGCGACGGGGACGGAACCGTCTTCAGGGTGACGCCCGACGGCACGTTTACGACCCTGGTCGTCTTCCGTGGGACCAACGGCGCCGCGCCCGAAGGGGAACTGCTCCAGGCGAGCGACGGCGACTTGTACGGAACCACCGCCACCGGGGGCGCGGCGGGCATGGGAACCGTCTTCAAGATCACAGGTCTGAACCTGGTGCCAAAGTTCAAGTCCATTGTCATTTCGAAGGGCGTCGTCGAGCTGGCCTGGGGCGCCATCGCCGGCCGGAGCTATCGCGTGCAGTACCGGACCGATCTGGCGACCACGAATTGGGCGGACCTGCCCGGAGACGTCCTCGCCAGTTCCTCCACAGCGGTCAAGACCGATGCCGTGACCGCCCGCCAGCGGTTGTACCGAGTAACACTGCTGCCATGAAACGGGAGAGCAGGACCGGGTTGGTTCCGGATAAACGCACGAATGCTGCGCCGCGGGGCGTTGGCATGCGACGATGCCGGACCGACCCCCTCGCAACGGAGCGAGGGACGGCGTGCATTACTTTTCCATGGTCATAACCTCGGCCAATTGCTGCTCGCCCTGAAGGTCCGAACGGAAGGGAAACCCCGGCCCCCGCACGCCGCCGTGGCAGGGGCGGCCAGTTCTCATACAGCCAACGCTAATATCTTTATGAAACCACTGATTGTTGCACTGGCCACGATCCTGGTGGCCCAGGCGCCGAGGGCGCCTGGACAAACGCTTACGGTAGTTGCCAGCTTTACGGGCAGCGCGGGCCGCGGCCCGTCGAGCCAACTGACTCAGGGCGTCAACGGCCGCCTGTACGGCACCACGGCCTTCGGCGGCAGCCACGACGAGGGCACGGTCTTCGAAGTGACCTCAGGGGGCGAACTCAGGACGCTGGCCACGTTCAACGGCGCCAACGGCTCCTACCCGGGCGGTGGCCTAGTCCAAGCGCCGGACGGCACACTCTACGGCATAACGCAGGACGGCGGGGAGTACGACGGAGGCACGGTGTTCAGGCTGGCCCCCGAAGGGACCCTCCAAGCCCTCGTGAGCTTCGACGGAACCGACGGCTCGTATCCGCTGGGAAGACTGCTCGCCGGCACAAACGGCGACCTGTACGGGACAACCAGTTGGACGGGGCTGGACGGGACCACGAACCGGGGGCTGGGCACGGTCTTTAGGGTTTCGCCCGGCGGCGCTCTAACGACGTTGGCGAGGTTCACCGACACTAACGGCAACGCCCCGTGGGGCGGACTTGTTATGGACGGCGCCGGCAATTTGTATGGAACGACTGAGCAAGGCGGCGACCTTTCGCTCTACGGTGGCTCCGGCTACGGCACGGTGCTCAGGCTGGGCCCCGATGGCGCGCTGAAGACGCTGGTGGCTTTCCAATGGACGAATGGCGCCAGCCCCGAGAGTGCTTTGGTCCGGGGCAAGGATGGCAATTTCTACGGCACCACGGTGGCGGGCGGCAAGTTCGGCCATGGCACGGTGTTTAAGATGACGCCAGAAGGGGCCTTGACCACGTTGGGAAATTTCGATCAGACCAACGGCGCCGTTCCCTACGCCGGGCTCATTCAAGCCAGCGATGGCAATTTCTACGGCACCACCGCCTTTGGCGGCGATTTCTCGCTCTTCAACGGGCGGGGTATCGGGACGGTCTTCAGGGTGACGGCGGACGGCGTCCTGACCACCCTGGCCAGGTTCGAGCAGACCAACGGCTCGGCGCCAAGCCGGGCCCTTCTCCAGGCCGGCGACGGCGACCTGTATGGAGCCGCTGCGGGGGGGCCGCCCGGAGCCGAGGGCGTGATCTTCAAGATCACCGGGCTCAACCTGATTCCAAAGTTTCAATCGATCCAGATCTCCGGTGGCCTCGTTCATCTTGTCTGGGGAGCGATTCCGGGCCGGAGCTATCGCGTGCAGTACCGCACGGGTCTGGGGAGCACGACTTGGACGGACCTTCCCGGAGATGTCCTCGCCAATTCCTCCAGCGCGGTCAAGACAGATACCGTGACTGCTGGCCAGCGGTTCTACCGAGTCCTCTTGCTGCCGTGAATGCTCACCCTCGCCGTGGCGGTGATTGCGCGGGACGCATTTTTGCGATAGGATTCGGCGGCGGTTGGGCCATTGATTTGTCAGCTTGGGCATAAGCCCGGGTGGTGAATGGCGGAAGAGCGCGCACTGTTTATGGGTCTTTCATACATTGAAGGCACGGTGGCCGGGCCTACGGGCGTCGAGAAGCCGGTGCGTTTCCTGGTGGACAGCGGAGCCAGTTACACCCTGTTGCCGAACGAAACGTGGCGCGCCATCGGTCTGGAGCGGGTTCGGACGATTGAATGTGTGCTGGCTGATGGCACGACGCTTGAGCGCGGTGTTTCGGAATGCCGCCTGTCGCTGCCCCAAGGATCGGGCCACACGCCGGTCATTTTGGGCGAAGCGGACGATGAACCGCTCCTGGGGGCCGTGACCTTGGAAATCCTGGGACTGGTGTTGAATCCGTTCAAGCGAACGTTGCAGCCAATGCGGGTGATGCTGGCCTGAACTACCGCAGAGAGACACAATCTATCTCTCCTTTTTGCCAGCAGGGCAAAGAGCCCTCCCGAATGAATCGAAGGGGCATGGCGGGGCAATGGCGGGGTCCGAACAGAGTCTTTTCGATTGGAATTGACAGGAATATAAATGCCCCTGTTCTGACCCCACTCCCTAATTGGAGCTGCCAGGAAGCGGGCCGAACCGGGGCGGCGCGTTGGTTCGGGGCTGCTCGTGGAGCACACCTTGCAAGGTGTGCAAAGGGTGGAAGGGGAAGAGCACGACTTTTGGCACGAAAAAGACCGGCTGGGTCTTGGGATTCTCCAGGGGGCCGCTCAGTTTGTACTCGAACATCTTGGTCACTGGCCAGAAGACGGTGCTGACCACCGGTCCCAAAAGCCACACGTCGCGAAGCAACAAACCCTCCACTCGCGCATTAACCTGGCCCTGGAGATCCACGGTGCCGCGGTAGCGCAGGCGCACGGCATGGGAACGGACCTCGAGGTTGTTGGAGTGAATGACGCCATTGGTGATGGTGAAGTCGGAGGTAGCCGCGCCGGCCCGGCTGCTCCCCAACCCGGGGGAAATGCCGTTAAGGACCGGCGAGAAAATGCCACACAGAGGGATGTCCCAAATCAAGCCGTCGCGCAGGTCCAGCGAGCCGGCGCCCATTACTGTCCGCCAGTCCAGGGTATTGGCGTGAGTAACGGCCAGGCGGCCACTCAGCCTGCCTTCAAGGCGGTTGGTGCGCGTCATGGCATCGTGCATCAGGGATTCGAGGAGGGCGTTTTGGACCTGGAGACTGAACTCGAAATCGTTCCCGCGCGGGGGTCTGAAATCCACGGCGGCGGAACCTGTGGCCTGGCCGCCGTAGAACCCGGCGTCGATGTTGGTAAGGACCAGGCTCAGGCCCTTCCAGTAAATATCGCCGGTGATGATGGGCAGATTGAACTCTAACCAGTGGAACGGTCCTCCTTCCACGTGGAAGTGGAGATCGGCGTCCTTCTCTTTGCGGATGGGGATCGTGCCGCTGGCGCGGACCGTAGGCGGCCGGGAGAAATGGTACGGTTCGATGGCATGGGCCACCTGGGGTCCGATGGCGCGCGTTACCACGCCGGGGTCCATGGTGCTGAATCCGTTTGTCAAATAGACCCTCTGCAGCCCCAGATCAACGGTGACCGCATCCGCATCGAGCCGCTCGGCGCCTCGCTGGATGCGGGGTGCAGTGAAACGCAGGACCCGATTCGTATATTGGAAAGCGGTCTGAAGCCCGCTGAAGGTCTCGTCGCGAAACACGAAATTGGTGAGAGCCATCTGTCCATCGGCCACGAGGCTCTGAGGCGCATTCCAGGCGCCCCGGACTATGCCATCCACGATGGGCGGAGAGCTGAACCTGAAGAGGGCAACGGCGCGAACCGCGTTGGTGGGAAGCAAGGGTGACAAGGCGCTTGGGTCAATAGTGCTGTGGAACCGAAACGTGTATTGCTTCGAGACGCCGTCCATGCTGCAATCCGTCTCGAGAACGCCTTCGGGCCGCTTTACAACAAGGTCCTGCAGCCGCCAGCAAAGGTTCGAGTAAGTGAAGCTGGAGCGGGCGCTATCGAATGGAATCTGGTCGAACGCCCCGCCCTGCCTGGTTTGAAACTGGCCGCTCAGGCTCAGGGTGCGGCCCGCCTCGGTTTCCCAGGCGCCAAGACCCTCGGGGCTTGTCCAGGGCGGCAGCCTCAGGGATGCGTGTGCCGTGAATGCCGGCGGGACGGTCCAGGAAAACCGGTTCAGCCAAGCCTGGGCGCCGCGGCCTAGCAGGGGGGCGAGTTGGTGCGGGTCCGCCTTAGACTCCAGGGTGGCGTGGAGATTGCGCGTGGCGACGTCCAGGTGGGCGGTGGCATGGAGCGGTTTGCCCTGCAACTGCGCTTCGAGATTCGTGACCGCCACAACCGGGGCGCGACAGGTGCCGGCCAAAACAACGGCACTGCATGCGAGGCCGTTCCGCGATTCCAGGCTGGCAGCCTCCCCCTGCCAGTCCAATACGAAGGGCGCAGCATTGGTCCACCAACCCCAGGAGCCGTCTTGGGGCCGGGTTGGCTGGGGCGAGGCCTCGACGAGATGAGCCGTTATTCGCAGGCCTTGCGCCGAAACCCACCCCGTTCGGGCACTGCCGGCTTGGAAAGACAAGGTCACCCGGGCGGGTTGCGGGTTGGCAGCAGGAAGGAGGGTGGCATCGAGGCGGCCTTCGGTGATGGCGCCCCAGGCTGATTGCGCGCTGGCGGCGTTCAGTCTCATCCGAAGGCTCAAAGAATGGAGGTTGCGCGCATCGCCACGCACGTCGAATTGAATCTCGGGCGGCGTGCTGAATTGCGTCTGCGCAAGAATGTCGGCGAGGCGGTGGACGCGGTTCTGCCAGACGGCGGCTGAGGGGGCTTTTCCGCCGTGCAAGAGACCCCACGTGCGCACGGCGGAGGCATGGGAAAGTTCGCCGGTTAAATGAATCCGGGCGCCGGCAAAGCGCGCGTCGAGGTTCTCGATCGTCCATGTGTCATCCTTGCTGAAACTCAGGTTGGATTGGATTTCATTGAGGCTAAGAACGGCGGAGTTTGCTCCAGGATCGTGGAGCGGCCAAACTAACCGGCCTTGCCTCAAGGCGAGAGAATCGACCTGAATCCGGCACCTGAGCAGGGCATGAGGATCAAGCAACAGCGTGACTTCGCCGGCCGTAAGCCGTGGGCCAAGCGACTGGCCCGTTGCCCCAAATCGCACATTCTCGGCGACAACACCTCGAGACCAACTCAGGCGGAGACGTGAGAATTGAAGGTCCAGGCCATGGGCGCGCAGTTCGTTGAGCAATGGCCGTTTCAGCGGGCCTGGCAAGCCGACGAGGTCCACATAGGCCATGCCCAATGCGGCCACCAGGAGCACTAACCAGATGGCGAGGCGAAACCGGCGGAAATAGGAGCGGAAACGCCGCGAGACCCAGAGTCGGCGGTTGGATTGAGAGGGTGGGGGAGTAATGGATTAGTGGATGGTGGATGGTGACGTGCCCTTCACCGGCTATGAGAGATGGTGAGATAGGTTCCTACAAAACGATAATCCGAGGGCGGATACTCGAAGATCCACGGCTGGCCATCCAGTTCAACAGCGGCATAAGAGGATTGAGAGGGCGTTGGGCCGCCGAATTCCAAGGCCAGCTTCCGGCCCTTCTTTAACTCGAGGGTAATCTTCAGACCATCCTTGCGGAAGCCGTATTCGGGCAGGCTCTTTTGGCCATGGGCCAGCCACACCGGCGCCGCCAATTTGCAGAAGTATTGGACACTCTCTTCGACGGCGGCATCGTTGACCACTCCCTGGGAACCAGGCGCCAGGGACCATTGGTAGGGACCATTGCGAACGAGCTGTCGCGTCTTGCCCCCTTGGGTAATCGTCACATTGGCCACACTGCTGATGGGGACCTCCCAAAGCCGGCGGTCGCGGAACTGGTAACCCGCCACGGGCAACCGAACATAATCATCGGCGCTGATAGCGTAGATCGAGCTCTCATCGGGGCGGCGCACATAGATCTTGTTGTCGCGGTTCGTGCCAAAATCCAGTTCTATAACAACGGGATTGGTCGCCAAGGCCGAGGAATTGGTCAGGAAGTAGATCCTGGAGGGATTGGCCAAGCCATAAGGAGGCAGATCGGGGGCCGTAACCGCGTCCTTTGTGTAATCAACGATGCGCATGCTGCCCAGGGTGGCCAGGAAACTCTTCACCAGTTGCGGATCGGCTGGGACATTCAGCGGAAACACCCGCCACGAATTCGTTCCCTGGCGCACCAGAGAGAAGGTGTCCTCGCCGCGCACCCCGACCCCTGTCACCGAATCGACCGCATCGACCAGGTGCGGATCGCGGAAATCATTGACGGATGCTTGCCATGGTGTGAGGAGGTCCTTCGAAACGGTAACGACAGTGGGCTGGCCGGCGCGCTGGACATAGACCTGGTTTGGGCGGTTGGCAGGACTGTTCCCAAAGTTGAGCAGCACAATCGTGTTTGTGCCCTGTCCCAGCCCCAGTTGGAAACCGGGAGTCTGGAGACCGAGACCGTCCAGGTCGGCATTGGGATCGTCCGTAATGAAGCTCGTCACCTGCGCGTTGCGGAGGCTGCCGACAAGTTCATCCAGACGCCCGCTGTCGGCTCGAGCCTGGATGGGCGGTGTGACAATGCGCCAAAGCCCGGCGGAGGTGGCCCGCTGCAATTGCAGCACCTTGCCTCCATTGGTAACCGAGAGCGTATCCACCTTGTCAAAGGCCAGGCTCTTAAGATCGAACAGGGCCTTGTCCCGCCAATCATTTGCCGTCTGGGGAATCCATTTGAGCAGGCTGGCATCCACCACATCGATGCCGTCCACACCAACCACTTGCACAAATACCTGGTCACCCGGCCCGGTCAATCCGCCCACCAGCAACCGCGCCTCATAGGTTGGCTCGCGCAGAACGATGGAGGCGCGAGGCGGCTTGAAACCGAACTCCGTGTCCGCATTAGTGCGGCCGCTCAAATCAGAGGAGGAAATGTAAGCGGCCGGTTTCAGGCTTTGGAGGATCTCCAGGAAATGTTCAATCGCGTAAGACTGGGCGGGATAGGCCAGCGGCTGAGTCAACCTCCACTTGTCTTTCGCGCGTTCTGCCTCGATCGTGCTCCCGTTCCGAAATACCTCTACGTGATCGACCTGCCCCGCGCGAAGCTCGGGGAGAATGCGCGCGGGGCCGGGACGCGGCCTGGGCGCCATCCAGCGTCGCACCTGGATCACCCCAAGGAGCACCAACGCGATAACGAGCCAGAATAGAGTGCTTCTTCCCTTCATAACCTCCTAGTGTCGGCGCCGCAGCCAGACCAAGCCGCCCAGCACTAAAATCGCCCCCGGCATGCCGCCCAGCAGCAACCATTGGGCATGGTTCATCTGGCTCTGAGTCATAATCAATCGATATTCCCTGACCGGCCGCGGCGCTACTCCCCGAAGGAGTTGTGGCCGGTCCAGCAGCCAATTGACGGCATAGCCGGCGAAATCCCGGTTGCCGAGCACGCCGATCTGGCCGTTGTCCAGGCACGATGAATCGCCAACAGCCAGGATGCGAGTCGGGCCCCGGTTGGCTATCACTCCGTCGCCGCTCTTCTTCTCGACGGCTACCATCACCGGGTACGCCTGATGATGCGTCTCATCATTGACCAGGCAGGACTGCGGCCCCGTCTGTGCGAGAATCTCGACCTGCGGGGCATCGCTGCCGTGCGCGCTCATGTCGAGCTTGCCGATTGAGCGCGGCTCGCTCAGGTAAAGCCCGGACCCGAGAAGCGGGTCCACCACCGGATGCAGGCTAAAGGCGCTGACCACGACATCCCAGCCATACTCGGAGTGGGCTACGTCGCGAATCACATTGTTGCCCACGTCCACGCCCCATTTGGCGAGGAGCTCCTCCAACCCGATTTCCCGGTCCACGCCGGTTTCGAGATTCAGCGAATGGGCGTTAAAAAGCACGAACAACCGCCCGCCCTTTTCCAGGTAATCCTCGATCTTGTCCAGGGCAGGTTTGGGAATGGCCGTCCGGGGACCGGCGATGACCAGAAGGTTGCATTCCGCGGGTGGAGGAATGCTGTTGGTGCCGACCAGGGAGAAAGCGTGGACCTGGAGGTAATCCGTTGAGAGAAGGGCCGCAAACTTCAGGTAACCGTTGTCACCCTGGTCTTGGACCAGATGCTCCCCGTCGCCTTGAAGGAGATAGACATTGAGAGGTTTGGGATTGGTCACCGCGAGCAAGACGCCGGTGAACATCATCTCGCCGCGAAACGCAACGGGTTTGCGGCGGAATTCACGCTGCTTCTGGTTCGGCACCGCTTCGAGGGTGTATTGCTCGAGGGCATCACCGGGCACCACCTTTTGCTGTCCCGGGCCGGCATCGAAAATGATAAGGTTCTTATCTTTGGGAGAATCCAGCTTATATTGCGCCTTGACCCGCTGAGCGCCGGCGGGGTCGCGTGTGTAATCGACCACGTTGAGTGTGATTTTCGGGTTGATCAGACTGTATTGTCTAAGCAAGTCGAAAATCGTGCTATAAAGGGGATCGCTCTCGTCATAGTACAGAGTGACCTTCACGTGGTTGGTGAGCGACTTCAAGAAATAAACCGTGCGCGAATGGAGCCGGACGCGGGTCTGCCTGCTGAGGTAAACCCGGAGGAAGCTCTCGTGGCTGAGATAATTGGCCATCACTATTACCGCAACCACCAGCACCGTGCTCAGGAGCACATTCAGCCCGATGCTCCACTTGCGGCGCGGTGTAAAGCTGGGGCGAGAGGCGAGATTCGAGACCATTTTATTTCCAACGGCGGCTTTCGATGATCCGCAAAGTAAGGAACAAGAAAAAGAGGCTCAGGCTCAGAAGAAATACCACCGAGCGCGTATCGATAATGCCGCGA
>JBJKSV010000161.1:0-3506 GCA_046703605.1 Limisphaerales bacterium | reverse complement strand
GTCTTGGGCCGGATGCCGGGGTTTGAAGATGCCATACGAATAGCCAAAAATCGGTTTGCGGGCCGTGGAAGGCGCCATGTCCCAACTGCTGTCCCAGAACTCTGCCTGGGTGCTCATTAGCCGATAGACCCGGTCCATCTCCACCGTTCCCTCGCCGTAGAACAGGTGATAAAAACACCTCCTCGCTTCGGCAGGAGGCAGTGAGGCCGGGTGCCATCCCCAGGCAGGCCCTGTTGCGTAACCCAGCCAGAAGGTCTCCGGGTGCAGTCCTTCGTCGGCCCAACCGGCGACGAACACCCCGGCGAGCGCCGCGGTTTGGCGTGATGGGTCGAAAGAAATCCGTTGATACATTTCGTTGAGCCGGTCCGCCGGCTGAATGGGATGAAAAAGCTGTGCCGCCGGCGACCGATCGTAGTTCGGGAAAAGCGGTTCCATTCCCTCGGTGGAGGTGTAAATCATCTGCCGGATGCCGTGTGCTTTGAAAGCCCGATTGAATTCCGGCGCGCCGACTTCGCCGTTCACGAGGTAAGAAGGCAACGAGGCGACGTCTGCCGGCTTCAACGGGTATTCACCCCAGAAGAGCACCGTCCGCCCGCGCGTATGAAGGTAACCCGCGGTTCGGTCCAGAAATTGAGCCTCGACTCTGCCCACGCTACCCAGCTTTTTCGCCAGTTCAGGCGAATGACACTGGTCGTTGTCCGCCAACCCCACGTAGTACGGTTCGTCGGTCGAGAGGAAGAAATAATTCACACCCCGATTGGCGTCGAGCAGGTCCTGGTACATCCCTTCGAGCAGCTTGTAAGTGTCCGGATTGGTCGTGCTCATCTCATAATTGCAGTCGGGGAACTCTCGCAGCCTGGCGTATTCCGGATGCTTCAGAATGAAGGCCACGTGGGCCGGAGCATCCAGGTATGGAATCAGTTGCACGTGATACCTCAGCCCGTAGTCCGTCAACTCCTGGAACTGTTCGGGCGAGAGGGCATAAGGTTCAACCACCGCCGGCGCGTGCCGGTATTCGAAATGGCCGTTCAGCTTGAGGGCGAAACCGTTGATTTTGTAAAACGCCGCCTGGCGCATCGCGCGTTTGAGGACGTCCATCCGCTCCAGATGATGATTGTCGTCCCAGTAGATGTTGCGCTGTTCCAGGTCAGGCCAATCGACAATTTCCGCCGCCGGCAACCACAGCGCTCCTTCCGCCCGCTTCACCAGTTGCACCAGGGTCTCTACGCCGTAGAACAAACCCGCGGGCGCATTGGCCGTGACACGAATCGCGTCAGCCGCTAATCGCAGCCGGTATGCCTGTTTCGCCAGAGACTCGCGGTTCGTGTCTGTCGTCGGCCCCATCGCTACCGAGCCAGGCCGTACCGCCAGCGTGATGACCTGGCCACCGCTGCCGGTCGTGAGCTTTACTCCGTACCGTTGCGCCAACCCCGTCTTCAGACTCGTCACGGCCACGTCATCCGCCCGCACACCCGCCTCCAGTTCCAGCCGCCAGCCGGGACCAAAATGGAAATCACCGCCCTGGAATGTGACCTTCTGCGGAGCGGGAATCACGGTGTAGCCGCGGACCCAAAGCCCCGGCGCCGCCGCCGCACTCAGGGAGGCCCAGGCCAGCAGGACTCCCAGTCCGGGGCCTCGCAGCAACCCCGCAGCATGAGGAATGAAGAGCGAACCGATCAGGTGGGATAGCCGGGTACTGTTATCGACGGCGATTTGGTTTTTCACGGCGAATCCAACGATAGCTGTCCTCCAGGCCCCGGACAAGAGGAACTCCAAACCGGCGCAGTCGAACGGCGCTGGGTCATGCGATGAAGCCGGAAAAAACTCATCTCTATTGCCGCCTCGACGGTTACCCGAATCTCACGCGGGCTCTGAATCGAATTCCTGGCGAACCCGCATGCAGGCTACCCGGCGGCTCCGAGCCTATCCCGCGCCCGCGCTCGAAGGCCTCGCAACATCCGTCCTGGGCGCCTGAGGATCAATGAGCGAAAGATACGCCACGGTCGGGTCTTGGTCCGAAACAGAAGCCTCCTGAAATAGGAGAGCGCCACCTGGGTTGCCGCCCTTTCCTGCCCCTGGGCGCAGTGCAAATCGATCATCTCCCGCAGCCACACCTCCACCCCAGCATCGAGGTGTCTGCTCTGCGCCGGTGTCAAGGAGGTCCGGATGTAGTCCGCCGCCTGCAAGCTCTCAGTCAGAATCCGCAACCGAGGCCCGCCAGACCACCGCCCTCCGGCATGGCGCCGGTACACCGCCATGACCTCGTCCAAATACCCAATCCAGCCGTGTTGGGCATTGAGAATGTGCAACGGCCAGTCAGCCATTGGGCATTTGAAGAACCAGGGCGGGAAATCGTTGAACAATCCAGCGCGAAAAACAACCGAGCAGGTTTGCATGAAGTTGCCCTTGAGCAGGTCCTCGAGCTGATAGCGTTCGGGAATCGGTGCCGGGTACTGCAATTGCAGGCGGCCGGCGTTCTGCTCATCTAGAATCTGGACGTTATGAAAACAGAGGGCACAGTGTGGATTTTCTTCGAGAAAGGCCACTTGCTTTTGGAGCTTGGATGGCGAGGTCCAATAATCGTCGCCGTCAAGCAGCGCTATGTAGGGCGCGCGGGCAGCCTTGAGGTTATGCACGAAGTTCCGCCGTCCGGTTGGGCGGCCGTTGATATAGAGGACATCCTTGCGGCTGTGCAGCAGGAGGCGAATCTTATCACCAAATCGAGCGTGATATTCCTGGGCAATCTCGCGCGTGCCGTCGTCAGATTCATCTTCACCTATGAGGATTTCGAAATCGAAATCGGTCTGTTGCGCCAAGACGCTCTCCAAGGCCCGCCGAATGTAGCGCGCGTGATTATAGGTGACCAGTGAGACGCTGGCTTTCAGAGTGGTAGTGTTCATTCGGCGCTTTCGGAACCGGTTGCCGCTGGAGCAGACGCCGCACGTCGCCGGAATGCGCCAGCGCACAGCGGATAATGCCGCAAATTCCTCGAATCTCTTCCTCCCCCAGCCCGCCGCCATTGGGCAGGGTCAGCACGCGTTGAGCCAATCGTTCGGTCTCTGGCAGCAGTCGCCCGGCGTTAGGGAAGAGCGAGCGGTAGGGTTCCATCCGATGGCAGCCCGGAAAAAAGTAGCGGCGGGCCAGGACATTTTCCGAGTGCAGAACGGAGAGGAGTTGATCGCGGCTAAGGCCCGCCGCCTGCTCATCGATTTCGAGGACGACATAGTGATAGTTCGCCTGCTCCTCCGCATCGTAGCGGATTAACTCCACTCCGGGAATCCCAGTGAGAAGCCGACTGTAACGCTCATAATTTCTCTTGTTCCTGCCGATAAAGGCCCGCAAACTTTCCAGACCCGTCAAGCCCATCGCGGCGGAGATCTCAGGCAACTTCGCGTTCGTGCCGATGTGGACCACATTGTCATAGCCCTGAAAGCCAAAATTCCTCATCAGACGGACCTTCGTCGCGAGGTCATCGCTGTTGGTGGCGACTGCGCCGCCTTCAAAGG
>JBJKSV010000160.1:0-4803 GCA_046703605.1 Limisphaerales bacterium | reverse complement strand
GAACGACATCGTCTATAGCGATTGTGACACAGGCTACGGCCACGTTTACTGGGTAAGAAATGAAGGCGCGGGGAGGACCTGGACGCGCTACGCGTTGCCCGATCCTCCAACGTCTCCGGACAACGTTTCCGGGACAGGTTCATGGCACTCGTTGGGCGTCGCGGATTTCAACGGGGACGGAAAACTCGATATCTTCGCCGGTGAACAGGAGGACCCAGACAATTGGCACAACGGCAAGCTGCCGATGAAGCCCAAAGGTCTCAAGCCGAGAGGTGTCGTGTGGATGAACTCTGGAGACAAGCTCCCGAGCTTCGTCGCACATGTAATTAACGAGGGCAACCCGGGGTGGCACGATGCGGCGGTGGGCGATGTGGATCGAGACGGGGATGTGGACATCGTCAGCGCTATTTGGAACAAGGATGGGCCAAGTTACCATGCGGATTACTGGCGCAATGACACGCTTAAACCCAAATAGCCAGATCGTTTCGGCATGGCGGTATGTGCAACATCATCCGGCTCTCGCCGATTTCCGGAGCGCAGACCGAGGCAACTTGGATGGAAACGAATTCCATTTTCGCGAAAAAAAGATCCATATACGCTAAATACTCCTTTCCAGGGGCGGGGCTATCCTGGTTACTTGCTTGAAGGCAGAACACCGCCATGTCAGCAACCTGTTTCTGATCGAGATACGAATGAGAAACAAGCCACTTCGAAACGGTCTAATGCTTCGCACCATCACACGGAGCGTTGCCTCGCTTGCACTGTGCTTGCTGGCCGCCGGTTTCCTTCGCGCAGCAGCGGCCCAAGCGCCACCCTTTCAACTGGTAATCATCGACCGGACCATCTCCCAGCCTTGGCTGAAAACCATCGGCGACCTCGATGGAGACGGGCGCACCGATATGATTGTAGGAGGCGAACAGGGCGGCGGGTTGGTGGCGTATCTCAACCGGTATCCTCAGTGGAAACGGGAAGTGATCGATTCCAAACGCAAGTTTTCGACTGATGGGGAGGTCGTTGATCTGGATGGAGACGGTCGGAAGGACATCGTGGCCATTACGCACAACCCCGATGGCGTCGTATGGTATCAGCAGACAGGTTCGGGTTGGCGCGTCCATGCCATCACCAATCAGACGTGGCACGATGTCGAAGTCGCCGACCTGGATGGCGACGGTTATCCGGACCTGGTGGGCAGAAACCAAAAGGAATGGCCGCACGGCCAGGATGCCGGGAACCTGCTCCACTTCTGCTGGCAGCGAAGGGAGAATGGAAAAATCGAATGGGAGCAGAGCCAGTTGACGTGTCCGAGGGGAGAAGGGTTGCTCGTTACCGATCTCGATGGCGATGGCCGGCCTGATGTGATTGTAAACCAACGGTGGTATCAGAACCTGGGAGGACGGCGGTTCAAGGAGCGCATCTACGCGCGGGACAACGTCTGGCATTATCCCAACACCTTCATTGCCTCCGGAGATATCAATGGCGACGGGCGAAAGGACCTTGTTTTGTCCCCCTCGGAATTGAAGGGAGGCCACTACAAGATCTCGTGGTTCGAAGCGCCGGCAAACCCGCGAGAGGGTGCCTGGCGCGAGCATCTCATCGTGACCAATGTCGAAACGGTCTTTCACTTTATTGGCGTTGCCGACTTCGATGGGGACGGGCGCGCGGACATCGCCACGGCCGAGATGCCCCAGGGCCAGGACCCGGATGAAGTCTGCGTGTTTCTAAATCGAGGCCGCCGTCGTGCCGGGCAATGGCTGGACGCTTGGAAGAAAATTGTGTTATCCAATGACGGTTCCCACAGTATGCGGATTTTCGACGCGGACGGGGATGGCCACCCCGACCTCTTTGGCGCCAACTGGAGCGCCCAGGGCCGGGATGAAGACGTGAAACTCTGGCTAAACCGGCTGGCCTCCGGTCCTGCAAAGAGTCACCGCCACGCTTTATCTCAACCCTAATTGACCCACAATCGAGTTCGGCCCAACGTGTGAAGACCATGAAACAATGCATCCATGCAACCCTGCTCGTGCTCCTTTCCCTGACGGCCAGCCCAGCGGCGACTATCCCGCTGACCCGCTGGAAGCATCTCTCCAGCCAAAACGGCGAGTTGCCCAAGCCCGGCTTAGGCAATCAGGTCGCGGCCCTCATCGAGGACATTGACAAGGACGGCCACAACGACTTTGTCATCGCCAGCTATGAGAAGATGGCCTGGTTCCGCTACGACGCCGCAAAACGAAACTGGACCCGCTACCTGATCGAAGGCGGCATGCCTCCCGGTTCACTGGAGGCCGGCGGCGCCTTTTACGACATTAACGGTGATGGCGCGCCCGACCTGGTTATGGGCGCCGCCTGGAAGGGAAATGGCTGCGTATGGTGGTGGGAGAATCCTTATCCTCATTTCGATGCGAAGACCCCGTGGAAGCGCCACCTGCTGGCCAAGATCGGCGGGCAGCATCATGACCAGGTGTTCGGTGACTTTACAGGAGAGGGCAAATCGCAATTGGTCTTTTGGAACAACCAAAACGGTGAATTGTATCTGGCCCACATCTCCGCCGATCCCAACGGCCTCTGGCATCCCAAGCTTATCGCCCGGGTGCCGGTCCGAAATGGCCACGCCGAGGGCCTAACCACAGCGGATATTAACCGCGATGGCAAACTGGATATCGTGGGAGGTGGGTGGTGGTTTGAACACCTCCATGGCGACACGTTCAAGGCTCATCCGATTGATCCCGATTATGAGCAGTCCCGCACGGCGGTGGGAGACCTCATCAAAGGGGGGTGGCCGGAAGTTGTGCTCAATTCGGGCGACGGTGTCGGCCCTCTACGGATCTATCAGTGGAATGGAAGCCGTTGGATGGGCCGAACGCTCATCACCAAGATGGATAACGGGCACACGCTGCAGATTGCGGATCTAAATGGAGACGGCAATCTGGATATCTATGCCGCGGAAATGTATGACCCTGGTCCCGGAGGGCGGTGCAAGTCTTACATTCTCTATGGCGACGGCAAGGGCGATTTCCGCACCCAGGTCCTCTGCACGGGCATTGGTTCTCATGAATCCAAAGTGGGTGATCTCAACGGTGACGGGAAACTCGACATCCTCCAAAAGGATTTTCAGCACGAACACCGCATTGATATTTGGCTGAACCAGGGAACGCAGGGCGATTGAACAATCATCCCGATCTCCCAACATCAACTATCATGCCGTTATGAGCGAAAAGCGTCTCCGTCTTGCCACATTTTGGCAAAGAGGGGCCGACTCTGGAGCGGTCCCCGCTCAGACGCACCCCTCGACAGACCATATTATGTATGCACGATTAGCATGCCCGGTCCTTATTCTCTGCCTGATCCTTGGTCCTCGGCCAGCCGGGGCCATCGAGTACGTCGTTGACCGAGCAGCCGCCAATGCCTCCGACACCGGACCGGGCACGGCACAGGCCCCGTTCAAGACTATCCGCCATGCGGCGTCGGTCGCCCGCGCGGGCGACGTGGTAGAGGTGCGGTCCGGCGTCTATCGGGAAGCGGTTCATCTGCGTCGCAGCGGGAAGCCGGGCGCGCCTATCGTGTTCCAGGCGGCCCCCCCGGGATCGGTGGTCGTCTCGGGCGCTGATCCTCTCGGTGGCTGGAAGCGGGTGCCCGGAGCCGCGCCCATCTACGATGTCCCCTGGAACCACCTTTTCGCCATCAATTGGCACAATGGAAGGCCGGTTGAGCATCATCCCCCCGATGCCCCATTGTGGGGCCGAGCCGAGCAAGTCATCGCCGATGGAAAGCAGTTGCTGCCGGCCCTGAGCCTGGAGGCGTTGCGCCAGGCATGGACGGCTCGGGTCGGCTCCACGGCGCCCGTCTCCCCACCGCTGCCCCATTTGAGCGGGCCGTTTGCAGGCCAGTTCGCCGTGGACACCGCCGGACACCGGCTTTATGTCTGGCTGGCGGATGGAACCGACCCGGCGCAACACGCGATGCAGGCATCGACCCGGAGCCAAAGCTTTGGCGTCAATCCCTGGCAAAGCAAGCAGGGGGTCTCGTGGATCGTGGTTCGAGGGTTTGTGTTCCGCTACGGGGCTTCTTTCCCACAGCGGCCCGTTGTCTGGCTTTATGGCAGCCATAATGCGCTGGAAGATTCCGTGGTGGAAGACATGGCCGGCTCTGGCGTGGGAGTTTCAGGAGCCATGCGCCGCTGTGTGGTGCGCGGCTGCGGTCAAACCGGCGGTGCGGCTGGAGGAAAGGATTTCCTGAACGAAGACTGCCTGTGGGAAGACAACTGCTGGAAACCCATTGACCGGGGATGGGATGCGGGCGGGGTGAAGCTGGCTGAGGCCAACGGCGGCGTTTTCCGGCACTGCGTGTTCCGGCATAACGGCGGGCCGGGTCTCTGGTTTGACGTCAACTGCCGCAACGTGACCGTCTGTGACTGCATCTTCCAGGGAAACGAGGGCAGCGGCCTGTTCATCGAGATTAGCCGGGATTTCACCGTCACCCACAACCTGTGCGTCGGCAACGCTATCGGCGCTGTAGGCAAGGCCAGCAATGCCGGTTGGGCATCAGCCGGCATCCAACTCGGAGAAAGCGAGAACTGCATTCTGACCGGCAACACCTGTGTGGATAACAAGGACGGCATCGCGTTGCGCGAACAGGGGCCGCGCCTGCTCCACACCAAGGACTTTGGCGATGTCCCTTATCACGACACCGGGGATATGATTGTTGCCGACGTGCTGGCTTACAATCACGGCTATCAGCTTGGGCTTTGGTACGACAATGCCTTCTTCGGGTGGCATCCGGCCGAGAAAAAGAAATACAAAACCGAGG
>JBJKSV010000159.1:0-3182 GCA_046703605.1 Limisphaerales bacterium | reverse complement strand
CGCGTTCGCCTGTCAAAACCGAAGATGAGTCTTGTAAGGTCCTGCTGGTTCGTCAGCGGTCTCGAACGGGTAACCATACAGAAGCCAGGCATAAGTGGATCGGAAGGCCATGAAGATCTCAAAGCCGAAGAGGCTGATAACGAGGCTAAGCATCATCTCCCTGCTGGGTCTGGTCTCGGCTGCCATGCTTCTGTCCAGCCCCCGAACACCTTCCACATATCCGGTTCCCAGTCCCAACGGTTATGCAGACTTTGTAGAAGCCGGCCGGCTCGTGGAGCGCGTTCCCTGGGCACCGGTGTTTCGGTCGATGGACGTTGAGCAGGCTAGCGCGGAGGAGTTGCGACGGTACATCTCGCAATGCGGCGAAGCCATGGGCCTTGTCCACGCGGGCCTTGCCAAACGATGCCCAGTCCCGGTGCGACTAACCAAGACCTTCATGGCCGACGACAGACAATCGCTCGCCCGACTGAAGGCGCTCACTTGGTTTGTTGTCGCCAAGATCAGGCTCGCGGCGATGGAGGGCCGAACGAATGAAGCCATCGACGTCTTCCTGTTAGGTTGGCAACTCACGCGACGAGCGGCGCAAGGCGGGCTTATGTTGGACTATCTTGCGGGCATTGGGCGCGACTACCTCCTCCTGAGTAATTTCAAGCCGCTCATCCCAGGGCTGAACGCTGAGGAATGTGAGCGCATTATCCGCACCATTGAAGATGTGGAACGTGGGAGTGAGAAGGCCCGCGCTTTCCTGCGCAGAACTGACGAGTGGCAGGACGCCGTCTTCGGAGCGGCAGCGCACCGCAAGGCCGAGATCTGGCTGTGGGCGCGGACCGTCGGAGAGATTTGCAGGTTCCGCTCGCTCAGGCCGTTGCAGAAGCTCCCCAGCCGCGTCGTGCTGGGCAGACAGGAGCAGCATGAGACAGCGATTCAGGACGTGCTGGGGAAGCTCCGAGAACAGCGGGCTCGGCCATCTGGAAAAGGCAACTCCGCGTGAATCCGAACCCTGTGTTGACGGTCTAACCCAGAGACAGATGACAATAACTGTCGGAAAGCTCTTGAGTCTGGTAATCGCGGCAGGCTACGCGTCTTTCGCCCCAGCGCACGCTGGACCCGCCGGTTTGAAATGGTGTGCTGGATTCCTGCTTCCCTGGCGTTCATCTGGTTTCCCGAAGAGATTGGAAATCTCACAGGTTATTTTCGGACCGGCTATGTCAATGTGCAAACACCGGCCGGCCATCCGGCTGGGGGCGGCGGCGTTTCCTCAGTTCGGACAGCGCCGGCTGGTTCTCATTTCTGACGGGCAGGAGAATCTGGGCCAGGCGCTGGGCGCCGCGGCGTCCGCCGCCTGAACCCCGACCCTGAAGACATTGCGAAGGCCTGGCACAAGGCACTCGGGCTTCTCCCATTCCGGCGCGGAAGGATCCCGGAAACCTTGCCTTCCCAACCATCGCTTGCGGCTCTTCTCAGCCGTCGCGCGGAAGTCCGTTTGCGAGATACCGTTCGGGGTGGTGGAATTCCGCCGACGACACCCAAGCCGCAGGACCTCAGAGCGCCAGCAGCACCGAAGGAAAGCATGGCGACCATGCAATCGGCGAGTCCCGTGTCAACCGAAGAAGGAGACCTGTCGCCCGAATCGCCAACGACGACTGGCCGCCTGCTCGAAGCCAAACGCCGAGCTCGGATGCGGAGAGTGCCGGTGTGATCCCACCCGCCTATGATTTTGGCTCCAATGATTCTGTTCTATTCGGTTTGCAGCTTCAGGCTTTTCTGGTAAAAGGCACCTATGGCGCGCAAATTCAGCTCTATTGCCCCGGACTGGTGGGATTACACGACGCTGGATGATGATCTCATCCGCGATGCTGCGTCCCTGACCCCACAGCAGATGCTCAAGCTCTCGCGGCCCGGGTTCAAGGTTGTGTTCTACGACACCCTCGAAGAGTTTTACCTGGCGGAAGCTCTGGAGTATGTCACGGCGTGGAAAAAATCGACTCCAGACAACCCCTCCGGCATCTGCGGTCCCATTGGCCCGACCGAACAATTACCGCTGGTGGCCCGTTTGGTGAACGATTTGGGCCTCAACATCCGCTCCGCCCATTTCTGGGGAATGGACGAGTGGGTTTTGGGCGAGAAGGAGGCGCCGGTCACACACCTTCTCTCATTCGAGAAAGCCGACCGCGAGCTCTGTTTCAGCCGGATTCCGAAGGAGCTGAGAATGCCGGATCAGAACCTCCATTTCCCCAAAGCAGACACGGCTGCTTACCGGGAGAGTTGGCAAAGCGGCGTTCGATGCGTTGTGATGCAAGGCGGACAGGGAGACGTTAAACATTGGGCCTTCAACGACCCGCCGCGCCGCAAGGGTCGGTACAAGGATGCCCCGCCATCAGCCCAGGAATATCGCAAGCTGGCCACCCGTGTTGTGGAACTGCACCCCCTGACCATCGCGCAAAACGCCCGCACCTCCGGCGGAGGTAATATTTCTTTGGTGCCAACCAAGGCGGTGTCGGTCGGCCCGGTGGAGACATGGCAGGCGGAGAAGGTCTCAATCTGGCACGCCGGAATGCATGACAATCCTTTTGGGCAGAGGCTCACCTGTCTGATGATAGCCAAGGGGATCGCCGATGCGGCCGTACCCATGTCGCTGCTGGCGGAACATCCCAACGTGCAGTTCAATTATTACCGGAAGGGGATCGGCAGGTGCGGCGTGGAGATGCATTGACCGAGCCGGGCCCGCGGCAGATTGCCATGCGGCTCAGTGAAGAAGCCCCAAAACCTGGGCTGCTCGAATGCGGCGTGGACGAAGTGGGAATTGGTTCCGCGATTGCCGAGGTCTATGCGGCCGCTTGCATCCTGGACCCCGCGCGGCGGATCAATGGACTTCGGGACTCCAAACAGCTCACGCCGGAGCGGCGCGAGGTATTAAGCGAGCGCATCAAGGAGCGCGCGCTGGATTTTTGCATCGCGACGGCGAGCTTGGACGAGGTCAACCAGTTTAATGTCTTTGGCGCCTGCATGGTGGCGATGCAGAGGGCGGTGGCAGGACTCAAAGTCAAACCGGACATCGTGCTCATTGATGGAAACCGAATGCCCAAGCTGTCTATTCCGGCGCGAACAATCGTCAGGGGAGACGCCAAAGTCCGGGTCATTTCGGCGGCCTCAATCCTGGCAAAAGTCGCACGGGACCAGGC
>JBJKSV010000158.1:0-3352 GCA_046703605.1 Limisphaerales bacterium | reverse complement strand
GTCATCTATGTTCTGGTTGAAGTACTTTCGGAGATAGCGTCTGCGTCCCCTATCTTCCTGCCGGATGAAGTCCAGGGCGGTCACAGGGCTGATCTGCCGAGCCTCAGAGATTCGAGCCACCCGCGTCGGGAGCGAGGCAACCAATCGGACGTGGAACATGTAAGGCTTCCGGGCCGTGATGACGTGCGCACCCCGCCCAACCAGGATGACATTGCCGCGTTCGGCCAGGTGCAGAATGGTTTCGGCGGTCTGCTGGACGAGGGTCCACGAGGGCGGGTGCAATCCGAACAACTCATCCATGGTATCGGTCATTTCGGAGGTTTTGTCTTCGGGCATGAACTTGGCCAGGCGTTTGGACAAATGATGCTCCTCCAGGGCCTCGTCCACGAGGTTCCTATCGAAGATCGTCCAGGGCCGCTGCCCCTCCGAATTGTGGGCCTGGAGATATTCGAGGAGCGATTCGGCCAGCGTGTGACCGCCCGAACCGGTTTGGCGCGAGATGGTCACGCCTCGGCGCGCCACGCCGTTACTGGAGAGTTCAAGGCGCTGGGCCGGGGTTTGGAGATGGCAGTTGATGAAAGTCAGGCACTTTTCCAGTTCAATATTCCTGTTCATGGCTGTGGCTCCTTGGGGCCGGCGTCACCCAAGCCGGCGGGTTTGCTTGGTTTTCTTCCAACGCAACACAGAGCTTTCCTCTTCGCCGCAACCTGTTGCGGCGAGTCAGCAGCGCTTCTTTGAATGAACGCCATCATGGCTCTATGCTGCTCTTTGAGGCCAGATTACCCCGAACTGATGCAAGAATCCACCCCCCGCGGAACGATTTGGTCCTCGCTAATAAGCTGCATTAATCAGTATCGCACGACGTGCGAGATGGGAGAGGCGGCGTGGCAGGCTGGAAGCTCAGATGCCGGCACTTAAGACGGTATTCGCCGCCGGACTCAGTCACGAGCAGGGCCCCCATGCCGGGGCGCAGGCGACCGAGCGTTTCGTGGCCATCGGGACCGAGGATAACCAGGGCTGTGGAGAGGGCCTCGGCCTCCGTACCGGATGGAAGAACGACGGCGGCGAGGACGGCCGAAGTGGCGGGCTGGCCGGTGCGCGGGTCGAGCAAATGGCCCATGGTCTTGCCCCCGGCCTGGAAGCTCTTTCCCCAGACGGCGGAAACGGACATAGCCTGGTCGCGGAGCGAGACCGTCGCGAAGGTTTCAGCGGGAGCGGGGCCTGGAGAAGAGCCGGCGCCGGGCGTTTGGCCCCGAGGGGGGCCATCGACGGCGACCTTCCAGGCCTCTTGGTCCGGGGGGTGACCGATGGCGTAGAGGCTGCTGGTGCCGCCATGGAGCAAGGCGCTGGTGATGCCGCAGTCTCGGAGGACCTCGGCGGCCATATCGATGGCGTAACCTTTGCCAATGCCACCGAGGTCGATCATGACTCCCGGATGGGAAAAACGGACGGTGAGAGCTTCAGGGTCAAGCAGGAGGTGATGCATTCCGACGCTGGCCCGGGCTTCGGCCAAGGCCTCAGCCGATGGGACATGTCCCGTTCCATGCATAAACCCCCAGCAGCGGACCAGCGGCGCAATGGTGATGTCAAAGGCGCCGCCAGTCTGGGCGGAGAGCGTCTGTGCCTGCTGGAGGAGGGCGAAGAGGCTGGGGGTAACACGAACGGGTTTGAGCGCAGCCTGGGCATTGACGCAGGCCACTTCGCTGGTCTCGCGGTAGAGGCTGAGCTGGGCCTCCAGCCGTTCGATTTCTCTAAGGGCCTCTTCCCCAGCCGCGCGCAACGAAACGGGGTCTGGCCCCTGGAGAAGCACCTCGAAACGCGTGGCCATGGCATTACAGGCTACGCGAACGGCGCGGATGTGGAGTGGTGGGTTTATGGGTGGAGAGATTAGCGGGTTGATGGATGATGGATGGGGCCATTCGGAAGGGGGCGCAGACCTCATCACCCTGTATCATTCTTCCGCATCTGGCCTGGGACGCACCGCTACCGCTTCCCATAGCCATCGCGAATCGCAAATCGCGAGTCTAAAACCGCAAATCTCATCGTGTCCGCGGACTCGACCCGAAAGAAAACGGGTTTCGCGGTCAACCCGCGAAACCCGTTCGCAACCAACAACAGGTTTTAGGAAAGTGGGAGCGTCCCGTAGGTGATCGGGTCGATCTTGTTGCCTTCGTTGTCGGAGATTGTCCGGGTCTTGCCGTCGTAGAGGAAGGTCTTCTTTAAGCGCTGGGCCATTTCAGCGAGCGAAATGACCACCTGAGATTGCAAGCCAAGGTCAACGTTGGCGTTGCATTCCTTGCCGGAGCGGATGCAATCGAAGAAGTTCTTTTCATGGGTGCGGATGTCCTCGGGCGTCAGGTTGCCAAAGACATTCGGGTCGATTTCATCGGCAAACGGGCGTTCCGGCAGCAACCGGATCATATCGCCGGCGGTGGCCACCTCCAAGGACGCTTTGTGAGTGTAAAGAACGAAACCGGGGCTGCGGGCGTTGACGGTGCTGACGACAATCGTAATGAGTTAGCCGCTGGGGAACTCGGCAATGAACTGCTCGTGTTCGGGCGTTTCGCGTTCCGGGTTGTTATCGACCCGGTCAGGGTGGACGCAATTGGTGCCGATGCAAACCACTCGGGAGGGGAACTCCGGATTGCCGGAGGCCAGCATCAAAGGCAGCAATCGGTGCGGCACAAGATCGGTGAGCGGTCCGGACGAATACCGGTAATACTTGCGCCACCGGTAGAAATCCTCCTTGTTAAATGGGACGCGCTCATGAACCCGCCCCTGCCACACATCCCAGTTGACAGTATCGGCGGAGCACTCCCGGTCGAATGGCCAGTTCCACTCGCCGCCGACGCTATTGCGGCAGTAGTAGCCCTGGCTCCAGACCAGCTTGCCCAAATCGCCGCTCTTGATCAACTCGGCGCATTTGTGCCAACCGCCGGCCGAACACCCCTGGGCGCCGGCCTGGAAACGCACCTTGGCGGATTTGATCACTTCATGAACCTTGTAGGCCTCGTCAAGGTAGCGGGTGATCGGCTTCTCGCAATAGACATGCTTGCCCGCCTGGGCGGCGTCCATGCTCACCTGGGCGTGCCAAATGTCGTTTGTGGCGATTACAACCGCGTCGATGTCCTTTCGCTCCAGAATCTTGCGATAATCCTCATAGACGTCGGAGTCCTTCAGGTTCGCGTTTTTCTTCGCGAAATCGCGTCGCAAGGAGAACAGATCGGCGGCGGCGGCCAGCACGGTGTTGTTCTGCTTTTCATTCTGGTGAATGCCAACGACATGGTTCTGGCCGATGCCCATACCCACACCGATCACGGCCACCGCAATACGGTCATTGGCGCCGGCGACA
>JBJKSV010000157.1:0-6913 GCA_046703605.1 Limisphaerales bacterium | reverse complement strand
GTGTAATAGTAGGCAGTATAGCCGCCCGCCATCGCAATCTGCCACAGCGTGCGCAAGGTCTGGTCGGCGGACTCCGCCTGACCGTAGGTCTTGTCCTGGAGGCCCCCCGGGCCGCACTCGTAATCCGACTCCACGTTCGCCACCGGCCAGGCGCGCCGCGCGCGCTGACGCAGAATCGTCTGGCGATAGGCGTGGTGCTCCTGGTCGGCGCGGAAATCAGTCAACTCGTCATACGCGCCGCTGTCGTTGGCTCGATCGTCATCATGCACGGTCATCAAGTGATGATACGGATCGCTTTGCCGAAAATACCTCAGGCAGTTCTGCTTGTAGGCCAAAGATGAACTGATGGGGGTGCTGCTTGACCACACGAAAAACTCCGTGGACTTTCGGGTTCCGATTCAGCGCACAGGTGAACGCCGCGGTCTTGCCGTTCAACTCGGCCACCTCCGAACTCGTCACCAGCGACCATGCGCCTTCGGTTGTCGGCGAAACGCGGACTTTCCACGTGCCGTCGCCATCGAAGAACCCGGGAATGGCGAAGCCGATCCCGTCGGGCCCTTTCACTGTGGCAGAGAAATGCGCCATGAACGGGTTGGCGGGCTGGGCCTGGGCGGTGAAGGTGAAATCGTGCGGCTGCCAGCGCGGAACGGAAAGGATGGACCTGCTGCCCCTGGCCGAGGTGGACGAGTCCTTCCGGCAGCGGCCCGCTTATCAAGACGGCGCCCTCACCGAAGCCCCAGACCCATCGCTCTACCAGGAGCCGCAGGAGGACCAAGACCACCACGCCGACAACGATCATCAAAACCCCAGTTAACCAACAGGACCATGAACGACGAACTGAAACGAAAGTCGAAGGACCTCCGCCTGGGCGGCTTACTGGCTCACTGGGATGAATATCTGAGCCTGGCCGCCGAGCAGCGCTTCTCCCACGCCCGCCTGCTCACCCATGTCCTGGAGCAAGAATGGCGCATCAAACGGGAGAACGCCCGCCAGCGCCGGCTCAAACAGGCCGGCATCCCCGAACTGTTGGCCATCGAGACTTACCCCTTTATCCCACCATCCAGCGCCTCCGTCCCAGCCGTCACGACTGCAACGCTGTCCTCACCTCCTCACCCTAGCAGGCTCTTGCGGCACGGCTCGCGCTCCTCCTCGGAAAAGCTCCCTGCCTTCGGCTCGTCATCGCCACCTCAGCCGATCGGTACCCTGTCACTAAGCTACTCGGAAAAACTCCCGGCTCCTTGGAAGGAAGAATCCTCGGCTCTCACTCCCATCCTGTGGATCTCTCTTTCCGAATCCGGA
This sequence comes from Limisphaerales bacterium, assembly GCA_046703605.1. Taxonomy (GTDB): domain Bacteria; phylum Verrucomicrobiota; class Verrucomicrobiia; order Limisphaerales; family UBA8199; genus JAJYHY01. The sequence continues at coordinate 5,614 of JBJKSV010000157.1, read as the reverse complement.
AATCACTCCACCCGGTCAGGAAACGTCGTTTTTAGGGCAAATTCAAGGGGGCCCCTCTACTGTCTGAATCACAGCTTGGGATTTGCTTGCTACCCTCCCATCGAGACAAATAACCTCTTCCCCGGATTCGCCGGTGAAAGACAGACTCCCTCAACCCCATCGGCATCCTGTCAAAATGATGATTCGCAAGAGACGGTTGGATGGCGGTATCTGGCTGGCAACTTCGCTGTGTGCCCTGCTCCCTGGACTCCTGTTTGCCGCGCCCCAGGTAATCAGGCCGGGCGCGGTCTGGCTGGATAACCGGGGCAAACAAATCGAGGCCCACGGCGGGGGCGTGATTAAGCTCGGTGACACCTTTTATTGGTTTGGCGAAGACCGTTCCCGCGGGCTGGATCGGCAAAAGCGCTACGTCAGTTGCTATTCCTCGACCGACCTGGCGCATTGGACATTCCGCAACCAGGTGCTCAAACTGGCCGACCCGGAGCACTTCGGGCCGCGTTGGGTGCTGGAGCGCCCAAAAGTGTTCTACAACGCCAGTACCGGGAAGTTCGTCATGTATATGCACATCGACAACGCCAGTTACCGCCTCGCGCGTGTCGGCGTCGCCATCTGCGATACCGTGGATGGCGATTACCAGTACTTGAGGAGTTTCCGTCCCCTTGGTCATGAAAGCCGCGACATCGGTCAGTTCGTTGACGACGACGGCACAGCCTGCCTCATCTTCGAAGATCGCCCCGCCAAGGGCTTCCATATCGCGAAGCTGTCAGACGATTACCTGAGCGTGGCAAAAGACATCTGCCTGGTCCACGCGCCGCTCGAGGGGGGCGCCTTGGTGCATTACCAGGGCCTCTATTACGCCATCGGTTCACAGCTCACCGGCTGGCGGCCAAATCCGAACAAGTATGCCACTGCGCCTTCCCTGGCCGGGCCATGGTCTGAGTTTAGAGACGTCGCTCCGCCCGAGAGCAACACCTACGGCTCACAATCCACGATGTTGCTCAAGGTCGTCGGCACAAAAACGACTACGGTCATCTTCATGGGCGACATCTGGAAACCCCGCACGCAATGGGATTCTCGTTACCTCTGGCTGCCGGTCCAGATCCGCAACGGCAAGGTCTGGCTCCCCAAACCCAGCGACTGGACTTTGGATGTCAAAACCGGCGAAGCGGTCATGCGACCGTAAAGACCCCTGCCTCAACGCGGGGTATCGAGTGGGGGCCGCGCTTTCAGAGCCATTGAACGCGGCAGGACTGCCGCGTGAGCTTTGGTGGTTCTCTCTTCGCTGAACCGGAAATGGCGCTGCGGTTCCTCAAAAAGCGAGTTGATCACAGGGTTTTCGATGACAACCTGCTTCATCTCGTCGGTTTTTCGCGCCTAGAGTGTGCGCGCTGGCAGGAGATTGCACGGAAAAACTGCCACGCATAACGGTTCAGCGCCTGAGGGAGGCGCACCTCGACATCTCACGTTGCCTTTGCTGCTTTTCGCAGCCCTGCTCTGGAGCCAGGGCCGCTTCCCGGCAGGGTCAGCCCGCCACGACTAGCGGCTCTCGTTGGAGGCCAGATAAAAGGACTCGTCGATGCCGTAGCGTTTCAGAACGCGCGCCGTCGCCTCGCGCTCGAACTCACCGGCGCCGATGACCATCCGCCGCAGAGAGTTGCCTTTCATGAATTCGATAATGTTATAGCCATTGACCGGCTTTTGGAGCGCGGCTTTGAGATCCGAGAGATAGCTCACCCGCCGGCCATTGACTTTGTCCACCACCAGGTAGCGTTGGTCCTCATAGCCCAGGTTGAATGGGTCGGGCAGGACCTGCGAGAGGATAACCAAAGCCGGGCGCTTCTTGGTCGGCGGCGCGTCGCAATAGTGCGTGAGCCGCAGCGGAGCGCGCGCGCGCCAGTCCGAGCCCCAGCTTTGGAGAAAGGAATCAGTCAGCGGTTGGAAAACCAGGCCGCCCACAATGAGGTATTGGGGTTCCTGGTCGTAAGTGGCAAAAGGCACAAGGGAATTGGTGAACTTGTACTTGGGAAGGCGGTAGGTCACCTCCATCTCCTTGTTGTCGCGCCAGATTTTCATCTTCACGGCATCCCCCGCCCATTTGAACCGGGTGGAAAGGTTTTCCAACATGATGTTGCCGTACTCCGGGTCGTTGTAATCGCCCTGGATGTCGATGTCGAAGCCGTCAATCTGGAGGATGATGTCGTTGGGCCGCAGCACAGCCGGCAGGCCGTCGGGACGCGGAGAAACCTCGATCACTATCACCCCCCGAGGAGGACCCGGCAGATTGAGCGCGGCGAGCGAGGCGGGGTTTTCGGTCGGCTGCCAGTAAAAATGGAAGTAGCCCAGCCCATGGTATTGCCCCTTTTGGCGCGCATCAAGGATCGAGCGGATGAAGGACGCAGGGATAGCAATGCAGGTGCGCCCGCTTTGGGCCCGCACCAGGCCAACCACCCGCGACTGGCAGACAATCGGCTCGCACCAGCCCGCGTTCTGAATCTCCGAGCTGGCCTCAAGCACCACGTGGTTGATCGGACTCAACTGGGCCTGGCGCACGGCGTACTGCGTGAACTCGGCGCTCCGACGTTCCAGATTGCCGTCCTTCCACCGCAGAATCTGGAGGCTGCCATCGGGCGGCAGGCTCCCGAAGGAGGCAGGTTCCAGCCCGCTCCAGAAGTTCGAATCCGCCACCGTCACCAGCGCCAGATTCGCACTGTAATCAATCCAGGAAATCGTGCCGAACCACCACTGCCCGCGCCCCCCCTTTTGCACACGGATAAAGGTCCGGTCGAAGAGCTCATCGGCCGTGGTCAAGATCTCGTGCTCTCCCACCACGATTCCGGTCTTACGCTGGCGGCTCACCTGCCGCGTCCACGGCTGGAGGTAATTGTAATCCTTCCGAGCGACCTCCAGCGTCACGATAGAATGCTCCCACATCCTGGTATTCTGCCGATAGGCCGACTCGGCACTCGACTCGCCCCCGAAGGCGGCCGTGCTGGGCAAGGACGAGAGCATGACGGCGATGAACGCAGTGATAACCCCCGTTGCGGCGGCGCCACCCGGAAGGGCCATTTTGCCCGAAACCGGAGTGTGGCCGCGCCCTGGCGAACCACGCTGAGAGAGGAAGACTTTATTGAGAAGGAACTGGCTCATAAGTGCCGATCACTGATCAGACGGTAGGTTTTAAGTATCCGGGGAGTGGCGTCAAGCACCGCCTGGCGGTCCAGGCACTCGACGGCATGATGTGGAGAGAACTCAATGGTGTCGTAGCGGTTGGTGTTAGTCTCAAAGGCCTGAACGACGTCCTTGAGGCTGTTGATGCGGTGTCCGTTAATCCGAGCTACCAACTCCCGGCCGCGAACGCCGATATTGGCGTTGACCTCGTCGGAGAGGACAGTCGAGAGAACGACCGGTTCCTTGGGGCGCGCCGCCGGATCTTCATAAGGCTGATAAAACAACTGGTAATAGAGATCACTCCCTACCCCATCGCGGCCTACAGCGCGGATGTAGTCCAGGTTGAGCGGGACAAACACAAGGCCGCCATAGACAAAATAGCGCGGTTGGGGTTCATATTCGTATCCAGTGTCACGATCGGCCGTATAGACATGCACCGGCAGCGACACTTCCATCTCGTGCCCATCGCGCCACAACTCCAGCGGAACGCTTTGTCCGTCTTGCGCCAGTTGAAAACCCAGGGCCGCCCCAACCCGCTTCCCCTGGTAGAGAATCGTCCCGTCGCTTCCGACCGGATACGGGCCAATCTTCAGGATAACATCATCCATCTTTAGGAGATTGCCGCACGTCGCCCCCGGCAGAAACCCGTCGATTCTCACCCCTTCATCGTTGTCGGGCATCTTCAACATCGAGCGATAGGCCGGATTCTGAAGCGCCATGACCCGTATTCCCGCCTGGGGAAAACCGTCATAGTGGCCATCGGCCAGATCGGTCAGAAAGTGATTAATGACCGGTGTGGGGATAAAGAAACCGGTGTTCTGAAGCCCGGGAATGCCCTGAAAGGCCACCCCCACTACGCGGTCATCCTGAATCACCGGCCCGCCACTGTTGCCCGGATTGATGGCGGCATCCGTCTGGACGCTCAGCAGGTCGCGGTTGCCGATATGCACGTAGCCCTCCAACTCGATGCGTGAGACCACCCCGCGCGTGTAGGAAATTTCATCGCCGCCGGCCGGATACCCATAAGTTACGACTGAGGTGCGCACTTTGGGCAGGACGCCCAAATCCAATGGCTCCAAGCCGTCAAAGAAATGCGGGTCTTCGGGCTTGAGCACCGCGAGGTCGCAATCGTGGCCCACGTACTCCACGTGGGCCAAATAGAGGCGCGGATCCTGGTAACGGCGCAGGATGATCTGCCGCGCCCAACTGATGACATGGGCATTGGTGAGGATTCGCTTGCCTCGAATCACAAACCCCGACCCGCCTATCCTCTGCACCGAGCCAAACCGCCAAGGCATCTGCCATAGCGGCGGCTGAGTGAAGGTGATTATCTGGACGACGGAGCGCTCCGGCGCCGCTGCCAGGCACGCTCCCGCCCAGAGGGCAACCAGAAACACGGCAACTATCTTTTTCAACACCTGCTGAAAATGAAAGCACTCCGGCTGCCGGTCAAGGAATTCCTGAAGAATTCGCGCTGCCGGGGCGCCCCTTGGCTGGACCACCAGGAAAGACTTGGCTTGGCAGCGCGCGTCGCATTGCCACTCAATCTGAACGGCTGTGACGCGATCTGCGTTCTTGCTCTTGCTCTTGCTCCTGCTCTTGCTCTTGCTCTTGCTCGCGCCCGGGGATTGAGAGCACGACCCGGAAGCCTGCGTTCACCTAAACCAAATGGCGTTTCATCCCCGGCGCTTCTTGCCGCGAGACCGAGGCCCGCCCGCAGCGCGGGTCTTCTTGAGTTTTGCCACCTGCCGCCGCAGGTCCTGGACGACCTCGCGCAAATCCTCCTCAGGGGAGGCCTTTGACGCCGCTGCGCCTCCAAGCGGCGCGCCCGATTCACCCCCCAACGCCGTGAAAGGCAGGAACATGGCTTTGGTCCAGGCAGAAACCGATGGGAATGCCGAAGGAAGTCCGTGGGTTCGGCGAATTTGCTCTTCAAACTGCTGTTGGTACTCAAAGAAGGACTTCAGCGCCTGGTTGAAATATTTCTCTATGAAGTCCTTGATGAGCAGGTCGTTCATGCGAATCAGCCGCACCAACAACGGCACCGGGAGGGAATCCAGCTTTGGCGTGTCCAGTTCCAGAATGATCTGAGTCAGCACCTGGGCCGTGATATCCTTGCCGGTCTGGCCTTCCAGCACTTCGATGTCATATCCCTGCTGAACCAGGGCGCGGATCTCTTCCAAAGTAAGATGGCGGCTGTGCGTGGCGTCGTAATAACGCCGATTGGGGTATTTCTTGATCTGCAGCTTTTTCTCGGTTGCGCCTGCCACGGGACAACTGTAGTTGCGCGGACGCACAATACAAGCTCGAATATGCCGTCGTTGGGGTGAGGGACGCACCCCTTCGGTACACGCGAAATACACGAAAGCAGACATTGGAGTGAGGCTGTGGGGTGAATGCCATCTGCAAACGGCTCCCCGCCCTTGGTTTGGTTTCTCCCTCCTTT
>JBJKSV010000156.1:0-3521 GCA_046703605.1 Limisphaerales bacterium | reverse complement strand
CTGGTGCCGTCAATGGCAATGACTATCGGCTCTTTGGTTCTCATGTTCGTTTAGGTCGCCAGTTCCTCCTCGGTCAAGACCCGCCGGGAGCCGGGTTCAACGATTCTCACGCCAAGCCCGCGAGGGGGTGGGGCGGCAAGCTTCTGGAAGAAACTGGGAAAGGTCTTCCTGACGCAAGCGGGGCGCTGGAGCCTGATGCCGGGAATCCTGAGTCCTACGAGGGCAAAACACATCGCCACCCGGTGGTCATCATAGGTGCTGATTTCCGCGCCATGCAGTGAGGAGGGATAGACCGTCAGTTGGTCTCCCTCTTCAACTACCTTTGCGCCGCACCGGGTCAATTCGGTGCGCAAAGCCTTTACCCGTTCCGATTCCTGAACCCGTAGGCGTCCCAAGTCCGTGAACCGCACTGGATGCGAGGCGAACGGGGTAAGCACGATGGCCGTCATGATGCTATCGCCGAGATCTCGTTTGCGGGAGATGGTTTCAGGCAGGGGAAGAAAACGCGGGAACGCCGAGTCAATTTGCCAATCCGATTTCGGGCCGTCCAGGACCTGAACCGCTGGCTCCGCTCGGTAAGCTCTGACCCCCGGTTCCGTCTTTGCCAGATGAAGCGGCATCCGAATCGATAGCAGCGCGTTTGCCCCCCAAAAATAACTGCAGCTCGAGGCATCCGGTTCGATCTTAAACCGGCCTCCGGTATGGGGGAAAACGCGGTTCATCTCTAAGGTCATCCGCACGTAAGGCGCTTCGCCGGTGTCTTCACCGGTAGTTCTGATTCGCCACCCACCCCGCTCGGCGCACAGCAGGAGAGCTGAGGCAAATTGGGAGCTCTCCTGAAGGCTCACTTCGGCGGCGCCCGATCTCGGCCCGCCCCCAAAGATCAGGGCCGGCAGTTTGTCCGTGGGCGAGACAATTCGATAGCCAAGCCCGCGCAGGGCGCGGAAGAGGGGCGCCTGGGGCCGTTCGCGCATGCGTGGAGTGCCATCCAGATAATACACGCCCGAACCGAGGCAGACACAGGCGGTCAGGAACCGCGCCGTAGTCCCCGAATTGGCGACGAACAACGAAAGCGGCTGTTGCTCGGTGCCCCCTCGCGGGACGGCACCGCCTCTCCCATAGACGGTAATCGTCCTGTTGCATGTCTCCTTCGCGTCACGGTCCACATTGACCATCAGCCCCAACTCACGCAGGCATTCCACCATGACTTCGGTGTCTTCACTCCAGAGGGCGCCTTCGAGAGTCGTCTCGCCCTCGGCGAGCGCCGCCAAAATCAATGCCCGGTTCGTGATGCTTTTTGAACCTGGAATCGTGACCTGCGCTTGCACTGGGCCTTCAGGCGGAATAATTTCGATGAGATCAGGAATTGGCACGGGAGTTCAGTTCCTCATTCCGGCGACGAAGATGCCCCTTGCGCCGACCATTCATCGCGCCGCTGTTTGGCGCGCTCAAAAAACCGCGAGATCGCCGCCGCATCTCCCGTTTGCAGCGCCGATTGGAAATCCGCGAGGTCCTTTGTGAACGACGCTATGGCTCTGGCAAGATTCTCCCGGTTGGCCAGGGCGATGTCGCGCCACATCTCTGGCGAACCGGAGGCAATGCGCGTCACGTCGCGGAATCCGTTGGCGCAAAGAACGCCCTGCTCCTTGGGATGTTCCGCACTCAAAACGTAATTTGCCAATTCCGCGGCAACGACGTGAGGCAAATGGCTGGAACGGCTTACCAGGTCATCATGGGCCTCCGGACTCAGGCGCAGCAGCCTCGAACCGAGATCGCGCCAGAGGCCTTCCACCGCCCGGAGCGCCTGGTGATCGGAATTCGCAGTCGGGGTAACAATGCACACGGCATTCTCAAACAACTGGGGGCGCGCCGCGGCGGGGCCCGTCTTCTCCGCGCCTGCCATCGGATGACTGCCAATAAAATGCGCTCCAGCCTTCGCGAACGGTCCCTCCAACTCACGCACCACCGAGCCTTTCACGCTCCCCACATCCGTGAATACCGCGCCCCGCTTGATGGCCGGAAGCATCTGCTCGACCAACGGCAGCATTTGCGCAATGGGCGTACACAGCACGACCAGGTCGGCATCTTCCACAGCGCGCGGCAGCTCACGCGTCGCCCAATCCACCACGCCCAGTTCCAGGCACTGGTCTATGCTGGCCTGCCGCCGGACAAAGCCCACGACCGAACCGGCCAGGCATCGCGCCTTCAATGCCAGTCCCAGGGACCCGCCTAACAGGCCCACACCGATGACCGTGACTTTGTTCCAGTGCATGCCGCCAGTTTCGGGTTTAGCGCCAACCGTTTCAAGCCGGAAACCACCGCCGGTCCAAGCCGTAGTCATTCAATTCAACAGGAGGCGACAGCCTTTCTGGACGCGACAATAAAATACGCGGCCGCGGATTTTATTGTCGCGTCCCCTGGCTGGCGCACGGGTGTGGGCGGGTGCAGCCGCAGCCGGAACGATTCCCATGGCATGCCGGTCTCCTTCTCTTCCTTCTTGAATAGGTTCGGCTAACCCCACCTTGCGGGTGATGTTCTGGCTTGAGGTTCTGCTGCGGCCCGCTATTCTCCCGCCATGCCGATTTACGAGTTTCATTGTGAGAAGTGCGAGAAAGACACTGAAATCCTCGTCCGTTCCAGCGATTGGAAGGGGACTAAGTGCCCAAACTGCGGTTCGACCCGGCTTTCGAAGAAGCTCTCCGTATTTGCCTCCGCGACAGCCGGTCCCGCTCCAGCCGAGGGCGCCGCGTGCGGGACAGGCGGAGGCTCTTGCGGATGCTGTTGCGGCGGCGCGCATCACCATTGAGGCGCTGTGAAGAAGCGCGTCGCCATAGTTGGCGCCTCCGGCTATTCGGGCGAAGAACTGGCGGGGCTGCTGCTGCACCATCCTGAAGTTGAATTGGCGGCGATCACCTCGCGCCAGTATGCGGGGCAGACATTCGCGCAAGTCTTTCCCAGGTTTGCCCATCTGCCTGGCGCCAAGACCCTCCAGTACACCGAGCCTAATCCGGAATCCCTGGCAAGGCTGGCCCAGGTGGTTTTCCTGGCCCTGCCGCATGGAGTGGCGGTCGAGTTTGCGGCCCCACTGCTCCGGCTCGGCTGCCAGGTCATTGATCTGAGCGCCGATTTCCGTCTCCGGGACGCAGCCATCTATCATGAGTTTTATGGGCATGAGCACCCGGCGCCTGAGTTATTGAGCCAAGCAGTGTACGGGCTGCCGGAGGTCTATCGGGACCGGATAAAGGGGGCCTCGCTTATTGCCTCGCCTGGCTGCTACCCCACCAGCATCTTGATTCCGGCAATCCCCTTGCTCAAAGCCGGATTGGTCAAGCCGGCCAGTATCATCGCCGATTCTCTCAGCGGGGTGACTGGCGCCGGGCGCAAAGCCGAGTTGGATTACCTGTTCGCGGAGTGCAACGAAAGCGTTCGTCCCTACGCCGTTCCCAAGCACCGGCATCTCTCTGAGATCGAACAGGAACTCTCCTTGGCGGCTGGGGAGCCGATAAGTATCCAGTTCACGC
>JBJKSV010000155.1:0-10345 GCA_046703605.1 Limisphaerales bacterium | reverse complement strand
CATCTGCGGCCTGGGCTATTATGAGCTTTATCTCAACGGCCAGCGCGTCGGCAACCACCTCTTGGACCCCGGTTACACCCGCTACGATAAGCGCGACCTGTATGTGACCTACGACGTCTCCCGCGCGCTCCGCAATGGCGAGAACGCCATCGGCGTCATCCTCGGCAACGGCTGGTTCAACGTCCAGACCAGGGCGGTGTGGTACTTTGACAAAGCGCCGTGGCGGGCCGCGCCCAAGCTCCTGATGCAACTGGAAATCGAATACGCCGATGGGCGCACCCAGACGATTGTCTCCGACACGCATTGGAAGACCAGTATCGGCCCGATTCTCTTCGACAGCATCTATGGCGGCGAGATTTATGATGCCCGGCTGGAACAACCGCGCTGGAATTTGCCGGATTTCGACGATTCGGCCTGGGATGCCGCCATCCGGGTTAAGCCACCCGGCGGCAAACTCGTAGCCCAGATGATGCCCCCGATTCGCGCAGCCAAGACGATTAAACCGGTCAGGATTGCCGAGCCAAAGCCGGGCGTCTTCGTCGTGGATATGGGACAGGATTTCGCCGGGTTCGCGGAGTTGCACCTCCACGGCCCGGCGGGGACGAAGGTCGTCATGAAGTACAGCGAACGCGTGGACAAGAACGGCATGATCGACCGGGCCGAGATTGAACAACATGTCAAGCGAATCGATCCCAAGCAGCAGTTCCAAACCGACACCTACATTCTAAAGGGCGGCGGTGAGGAGACCTGGCATTCGAGCTTCAATTACAATTGATTCCAATATGTCGAGCTGACCGGGTTCCCCGGAACACCTACCCTCGACACCCTAACGGGTGTCTTCACCCACTCTGCGGTTCGTCCGGTCGGAACATTCCACTGCTCGAATCCATTGCTGAACAAGATCTGGCGAAACGGGCGGTGGTCCTACCTGAGCAATCTCCAGGGTATCCCCACCGATTGTCCGCACCGCGAGAAGAACGGCTGGACCGGCGACGCCCACCTGGCCGCTGAGCAGGGCCTCTTCAATTTCTTCCCCGAGGCGGTCTATACCAAATGGATGAACGACCTCAATGACGAACAACGGCCCAGCGGCGAGTTGCCGGGCATCGTCCCCACCAGCGGCTGGGGCTACCAATGGGGCAACGGCCCGGCCTGGGACAGCGCCTTCCTCCTCATTCCCTATTACATGTATGAGTATTGCGGCGACGCCAGGATCCTGCGCGCGCATTACGCAGGCATCAAACGCTACGTGGATTATCTAACCTCCAAGGCCAAGGACGGCATCGTCAGCATCGGCCTGAACGACTGCGCGCCTTACAAAACCACCACTCCAGCGGATATTACCTCGACGGCGTATTATTATCGTGATGCGCGCATTGTCGCGCTGGCAGCCCGCCTCTCTGGCAACTCCGCCGACGCCCGCAAATACGAGCAACTCGCCGCCAAGATTAAGATCGCCTTCAACAAAAAATTCTATGATCCGGAAACCGGCAGTTACGGAAACGGCAGCCAAACTTCTCTAAGCTGCGCGCTCTACCAGGGCCTGGTGGAACGGGAAAACCGGGCGCGCGTGCTCAACAACCTGGTCGCCGCGGTAAAGAAAAACAATGACCATATCGATACCGGCATCCTCGGCGCCAAATACATCCTCAACACCCTGACCGCCAATGGGCGGGCGGATGTCGCCTACGAGATCGCCAGCCAGAAGACGATGCCGGGGTGGGGTTGGTGGATCGAACAGGGCGCCACTACCCTCTGGGAGGAATGGGACGGCACGGCCTCGCGCAACCATATTATGTTCGGCGACATCAGCGCCTGGTTCTATAAAGCGCTGGCCGGCATCAATCCGGACCCGGCCCATCCCGGCTTCCGGCATTTCTTCATCCATCCCAATGTGGTCGGGGATCTGACCTCCGCCCGGGCGAGTTACGATTCGGTGTGCGGCCAAATTGAATCCGCCTGGAGAGAGGCCGATGGCCGGTTTCTCCTGACGATCCGTATTCCCGCCAACACGAGCGCCACACTCTCCTTGCCAGCGGAGCCGGGAGACCAGGTGACCGAGTCAGGCCATCCGGCGGCGGAGGCGGAAGGTGTGAGATCCCTTCACGCACGAGGAAACCGCCGGGCGTACGAACTGGAGTCGGGCACCTACCATTTTGTCGTGCGCCATTAGCAGCCGATCCGAGGATCGGGCGCAACAGGGAATAGGTGTGGCGATTTGTTGTTTTCATCCGGGCGGCGCCACTGTATCGTTGAACTATGTCCGCAACCCGCAATGTTCGATAAGTTCGGTTCCAAGAACCCGGTCAAGCAACGGCTTGCCCGGAACGAGAGCGTCCTCGGCGTGGTCATCAGCCTCAACAGCGTCGAGGTCGCCGCGCAGGCGGCATCTCTCGGATTCGATTTCCTATGGCTGGAAATGGAGCACACGCCCGTGAGCCTGGAGACCGTTCGCAACGTTGTGCTGGCGACGCGCGGCTTGCCGGCGGTGCCCTTCGCGCGCCCTCCGGTGAATGAGCTTTGGATGGCCAAGCGCGTGTTGGATGCGGGCGTGCTAGGAGTGATTTTCCCCTTCACCAGCACCCCCGAACTGGCCCGGCGCGCGGCTGCCTCCTGCCGCTATCCGCCAACGGGACGGCGCGGGTCGGGAGCCGATCTGGCCCAATTCCGCTGGCCGGCGCCGGAAGGGTATTATGACTTTGCGGATGAGAACGTCGTTGTGGTGGCCGTGGTCGAGGACACCACCGGACTGGCCCACATCGAGGAGATTGCCGCCACGCCCGGCATTGACGTGCTCTTTATCGGGACCAGCGATCTTTCCTTCTCGCTAGGGCTCCGGGGCCGGCAACAGGAGCCGAAACTTGAACAGGCCGTTGCCGAGATTTGCGCCGCTGGAAAGAAGCATGGAAAGGTTTTGGGCCGCCCGGCGCGCAGTCCGACGGAGATTAACCGCTTCCAGGAACAAGGCTTCCGCTTCTTCATGACCGCCACCGACCTGGAACTTATGGCGACCGGCGCCGCCCAACTGCTTGAACCACTGGGCAGAGCCGTTCGTAAAAGCTTCGTCGGCGGCATCTAATCGCTGGCCTGCGCTCATGCAAGCCCAACAACCGCTTTCGCGCTTTCAATGGCAAGTTGAAATATTGATTTGGTTCATCGGGCCGCTGAATGAACAGCGGGTAGTCGGAGACAATGACGACCGGGTGGTGTTCCTTGGCCGCTGCTTTAAGTGTTCTTTTCAGCCAGGCATCTTGCTTTGCGGGTTCCCGGGCATGGGGTGCCCTATCACAGCTTAAAATTCCAGTCCTGCGCCCGATATTTTTCTGTCACAAGGGCCTCAATGCGGGAATACGGGACACTCCCCAACGGTTCGGCGGCGCCCCAGGCATTAGCCAGCGCCGTGCGAAGCGTTTCAGCGGGCAGCTCGAGGTTTATCAGGAAGTCCTTGTGAGCACGCTGCCGGCGATACTCAGGCGCCTTCGAGGGAAAGGGCAAGACTTTCTCGATAAACGCGATATCCATGTTCAGCTGGAAAGATCCATGGAAAAGGAGGAAGCGGCGCTTGCGCCGCTGGGAGTTGCCCGAGAATTTCAAGCCGCTAATTGTCAGGTCCGTGTGGCCCTGAGTCTGCACCTGGCCCTCGAGTAGTGCCGTCAGCGCCGACTGGTGCCGTTCGAGAATGAACCGGTTTGTCGAGGTGATGCCGCTGAACGGGCCATCCTCTTCCAGGCGCAGAATTAGTGAGTAGTTCAGGCAGCCCGGCCCTTGCAGCACCGTTCCGCCCCCACTGCACCGGCGCAGGATGGGGACCTGGTGACGCTCACAGAAGTCCACGTTCACTTCCGTGGCGACCCGGTTCGCATAGCCCACAACGACGAAGTGCCGTGCGGGTTCCCAGAACCTGAGCACTTCACCTAAATCACCTTCCTCGGCGCAATTCAGGAGTGCTTCCTCGCAAGCCAGGTTCTCTTCCGGCGTAGGCAGGGTGAGATTACAGTAACGCATTTGACTGCCAGGGCTTTCATTCAGGGACTCCCGGCCCATCAGGCTGTTTGGTCGGGCTGCGAGATTGCTGGGGCGTGCTATAATATTTCACTGACGACTCGATTGTCATTATTTAGCAAGACGGAATCCTTCCGGTGATTTGACAAACCGGAGGATAAGGTTTAGTCAATACACTTTAAAGCAAGAAAGTGAAAGCACTAGCAAGAAGAGATTCTGATAGACCGGCCCCTGACCTGCGCATCCTGCCCAAACCGGACGGGGAGGCGGAGGAGAAATGGCTCGAGTCACTCGAAGCGGTTGTAGAATATGCCCTTAAGCAGCAGGGCCGAGAACGCGCGACGCAATTCCTGAGCCAGTTGACGGATCGGCTTCGAGGAGAGGGCGTGGACGCGCCGCGAGTGGTCAGCACGCCTTACCTGAACACCATCCCTGCCGAGACGCAGGCGCCCTTCCCCGGCGACTGGGCGATGGAGCGCCGCATTAAGAGCTATGTGCGATGGAACGCAATGGCGATGGTGGTCAACGCCAACCGCGCCCACAGCGGCCTGGGGGGCCACATCTCGACCTACGCCTCGGCGGCAACCCTCTACGAGGTGGCCTTTAACCATTTTCTGCGCGGGCGCACTAGCAAATTTGTCGGGGATTTCGTCTATTTCCAAGGCCACGCCACCCCCGGCATCTATGCGCGCGCCTTCCTGGAGCGGCGGCTCGATGAGCATCATCTTCAGCATTTTCGGCAGGAGCTGGCCGAGGGCGGCGGGCTTTCCTCCTACCCCCATCCCTACCTGATGCCGAACTTCTGGCAATTCCCGACCGTCTCAATGGGGCTGGGGCCGCTCCTGTCCATCTACCAGGCTCGATTCAACCGCTATTTGGTTGCCCGCGGATTGGTGAGCGGTGAAGAGCCAAGAGTGTGGGCATTTGTCGGCGATGGAGAAACGGATGAGCCGGAGACGCTCGGGTCCCTCACCCTGGCCGCCCGCGAGAACCTTGACAACCTGATTTGGGTGGTCAACTGCAACCTGCAGCGGTTGGATGGCCCCGTGCGCGGCAATGGGAAGATCATCCAGGAACTGGAAGCGACCTTCCAAGGGGCGGGTTGGAATGTGATTAAGGTGATTTGGGGGTCGGATTGGGACGCGCTGCTGGCCGCGGATAAATCCGGCTTGCTGCTGCGGCGCATGGCGGAGGCGGTGGATGGCGATTACCAGAAATACTCGGTCGAGCCGGGCAGCTATACGCGCCGGCATTTCTTCGGGAAATACCCGGAATTGCTCGACCTGGTCAATCATCTCAGCGATGAGCAGATACAAAAACTGCTCAGGGGCGGCCATGACTCGCGCAAAGTCTATGCCGCTTACAAAGCCGCCGTCGAGCACACGGGACGGCCCACCGTCATCCTGGCCAAGACCGTCAAGGGCTACGGTCTGGGCGAAGCCGGCGAAGGCCGCAACATCACCCACCAGCAAAAGAAGCTCAACGAAAAGGAACTTCGCGAGTTCCGCGCCCGCTTCGGCGTGCCCATCAGCGATGAGGAGATAGCCGAAACGCCCTTCTTCCGCCCGCCGGCGGACAGCCGCGAAACGCGCTACCTGCTCAGCCTGCGCAAGGAGCTGGGCGGGTTCCTCCCGGAACGGCGGGTGGAGGCCAAACCGATTGCTGTTCCCAAATTGGAGGCTTTCGGGGAACTGCTCAAGGGGTCGGGCCGGTTCGAAATGTCCACGACCATGGGATTCGTCAGGTTGCTGGGCCTGTTATTGCGCGACCAACAGATTGGACGGCGAATCGTTCCGATCATTCCTGATGAAGCGCGGACCTTCGGCTTGGACGCGCTATTCCGCGAGATCGGTATCTATGCCCACAAGGGCCAATTGTACGAGCCGGTGGACCGCAAGTCTCTGCTCTTTTACAATGAACAAAAGAACGGCCAAATCCTCGAAGAAGGCATTACCGAGGCGGGGTCCATGGCCTCCTTCATCGCGGCGGGCACGGCCTATGCCTTGCACCGGCAATACCTGGTGCCCTTCTACATCTATTATTCGATGTTCGGCTTCCAGCGGATTGGCGACCTGATGTGGCTGGCCGGAGACATCCGCGCGAAGGGCTTCCTGCTCGGCGCGACCGCCGGACGCACCACCCTCAATGGCGAGGGGCTCCAGCACCAGGACGGCCACAGCCTCATCCTTTCCAGCACAATCCCGACTCTGCTGACATACGATCCTGCCTTTACCTTTGAAGTGGCCGCGATCATCACCGAAGGTCTGCGCCGCATGTTCGTCGCGGGCGAGGATGTCTTCTACTATTTGAGCCTTTACAACGAAAACTACGCCATGCCCGCCATGCCCCAGGGGACTGAGGACGGCATCGTCAAGGGGTTGTACAAATTCAAATCGGGACCAGAAAAGCAGCGGCTCAAAGCCCAGATCTTCGGCAGCGGCACCATCCTGCGCGAAGCCCTCCGCGCCCAACAAATCCTCGCCGACAAGTTCGATGTCTCGGCCGATGTCTGGAGCGCCACCAGCTACAAGCTCCTCCGCAATGATGCCCTCCAAACCCGCCGCTGGAATATGCTCCACCCGGCTGAAACGCCCCGAAAGGCCTACATCGAGAGCCTGTTGGAAAATGAGAAGGGACCCTTCATCGCCGTCTCCGACAACCTGAAGATTGTTCCCGACCAAGTGGCCCCTTGGGTGCCCGGCGGCTTGACCACTCTCGGCACCGACGGTTTCGGACGCAGCGACACCCGCCAGCGCCTCCGGCGCTTCTTCGAGATCGATGCCGAGAGCGTCGTCGTCGCCACGTTGCACGCCTTGACCGAACGAGGACAACTCGAACACAAGGTGGTCGCGGAGGCCATCAAGGAATTGGGTGTTGATCCCGAGAAACAACACCCGGAGCTGGTTCGCATGTGAGCAAGAACTCCATTGACCTGGCCCGCTACTCAATGCATTTAAAAGGCCAGGATTTATTCACTGGTTAGGAATCTATGGATTTAAAGCTACCCAATCTCGGTGAAGGAGCCGACTCCGGCACCGTTGTGAACCTGTTCGTCAAGGAAGGCGACCAGATAGCGAAGGATCAGCCCGTTCTGGAACTCGAAAACGAAAAGGCTGTCGCTACGATTCCCTCCACGTCTGCGGGCACCGTCAGCCGGATTTATGTCAAGCCCGGCGATAAGCTCAGTGTCGGCCAGCGCATCCTCACCCTGAGCGAAGGCGCCGCCCAACCTTCCGCCCCGACTTCGGTTTCCAAGCCGCGGCAGGCCCTTCGAGTCGTCGAGGCCGAAGCGGAACCGGAGGAAGCACCGCCCGAACCTGAAACCGCCCCCGCGCCAGAAGAGGCCCCGGCGCCTGAGGAGGTCCCCTTGCCGCTGCCATCTCGTTTTCCGCCGGCCGCTGCCCCCTCGCTCCGCAAATTGGCGCGGGATTTGGGGATCGATTTAACCCGCGTGCATGGAAGCGAACGGGGCGGGCGCATCGTCCTTGATGACGTTCGTGCCTATATCCAGCGCCTGCAGCGCCTCGCGGCCCAGCCCAAAACAGCCCAAGCCAGGCCCGCGCCCCAGGCGGCCAAGCCCCCTCCGGAAAAGATCGATTTCTCCAAATGGGGGCCCATTTCAAAACAGCCGGTCTCGCCGTTGCGCGCGGTTATCGCGCGCCGCATGTCTGAGAAAAGGAATGCGATCCCGCATGTGACGCAATTCGAGGACGCGGACATCACGGCGTTAATGGAGTTGCGCAAGAACTACGCCAGCCTCTATGAGAAGAAGGGCGCGCGACTGACTCTGACTTCCTTCGCACTCAAGGCCGTAGTCAACACGCTCAAGCAACATCCCATCCTCAATTCGAGCCTGGATGAGGTCTCGCAGGAAATCGTTTTCAAGGACTATTTCCATATCGGCATCGCGGTCGATACGGAGGCGGGGTTGATCGTGCCGGTCATTCGCGACGTGGATAAGAAGAACCTGCTCGAACTCTCCCGAGATCTGGAAGAATCGGCAAAAAAAGCGCGTGAACGAAAAGTCTCCGCCGAGGATCTCAAGGGTGGCACCTTCACCATCTCAAACCAGGGAGGCCTCGGCGGCGCCCATTTTACACCCATTGTTAACAAGCCCGAGGTCGCGATTCTCGGCCTGGGCCGGGGTGCGATGCGGCCCGTTGTGCGCGAGGGAAAAATCGAGCCTCGGCTGATGCTGCCGATGGCACTCTCCTACGACCATCGCGTGATCGATGGCGGAGTGGCCGCGCGGTTTATCCTCGACCTCGCCAAGGCCTTCGGAAGCTTCAAGGAGGAGGACGTGAAACTGTAAAGGCTTCGGCACCGACTTATTCTCATGGAACCAACCAAGACTGACATTGTAGTTCTCGGCGGTGGGCCTGGCGGTTATGCCGCCGCCTTTTACGCCGCGGACCTTGGCAAGCGAGTGATTCTCGTCGAAAAGGACCCCCGACTCGGAGGTGTCTGCCTCAACCGGGGGTGCATCCCCTCCAAGGCGCTGCTCTATGCGGCCCACACGATGACCGCCGCGCGGGAGTCCGCTCACCGCGGCATCACCTTCACTGAACCGTCCATCGACACGACGAAGTTGCGCGCGTGGAAGGAATCAATCCTGACCCGGCTTTCCGGCGGCATCGCGCAATTGGCAAAAATGCGCGGCGTCCAGGTTGTGCAGGGCCGAGGCTATTTCGAAGCTTCGCGAACGCTCCGGGTCGAAACACCGCAAGGCCAGCAGTTGCTCTCGTATGACCAGGCCATCATTGCTGTCGGTTCAAAGTCTGCGATGCCCAAGGCCTTCGATCTTGGCAACCCGCGTATCATGACCTCCCGTGAGGCCCTGGAGGTGGAGGATGTGCCGGAGAACTTGCTGGTCATCGGCGGCGGCTACATCGGCATGGAACTAGGGACGGTCTATGCCACCCTCGGCAGCAAAGTCGTGCTCGTCGAGGCCCTGGACACCATCCTGGCCGGCGCCGACCCCGATCTGGCGCGCCCCATTGTCGCTTATGCCAGAAAGGCCTTTAAAGAGACACGGCTGAAAACAAAGGTCTCGAAAATGGCCACCGGCGGACGGCAGATCAAAGTCGAGTTCGACCTCGACGGCCAGAAGAAGGAAGAGCTTTACGACCGCGTGCTGGTCGCGGTGGGCCGGGCGCCTAATGCCGAAAACCTGGGCCTCGAAAACACGCGCGTTTCCTTCGATGACCGGGGCTTTATCCATGTCAATGAGAAACAGCAGACCACCGACCCGGCCATTTATGCTATCGGCGACATTGTCGGTGGCGTCATGCTGGCGCATAAAGCCGCCAAAGAAGCGCGCATTGCCGTCGAGGTCATCGTCGGCGAAGACAGCGCGTTTGTGAATGTCACCATTCCCGCCGTCGTCTTCACCGATCCGGAAGTTGCCTGGTGCGGCTTAACTGAAGCCGAAGCCCGTGCCAAAGGCATTGAGGTTAAGGTCGCCAAATTCCCATGGGCCGCCTCGGGCCGCGCGCTGTCGTTCGACCGGCCTGATGGGCTGACGAAACTTATCATCGAACCGGATACCGAACGGGTGCTGGGCGTCGGAATCGTAGGTGTAGGCGCGGGCGAGTTGATTTCGGAGGGCGTTCTCGCTGTCGAAATGGGCGCTACGGCCAAAGACCTTTCCCTGGCCGTTCATCCGCATCCGACTCTTTCCGAAACGCTGATGGAAGCCGCTGAGGCCTTCTACGGTCACGCCACGCACACCATGGTTCGAAAGAAGTAACGATCTGTCTAAGATGGTAGTCCGCGCCATGGACTTATTTCACTTGGCAATCGCCATCGAGGTGGGAGCCGACGTCTTGCTCTCATTCGACACGGACCAAATTGCGCTCGCGGAAGCGGCAGGCGTAAGGGTGTTGAAGCTGACCCAAACTGCTCGCAAACTCAGGTCTTGAGCAGCGAATGTCCGCGTTCAAAACTGCCTGAATGCCACTCCCCTTCAACCCGGTCGGCGCACAAACGGAGGCCGGCAGACTCGTAGGCTCGGCAAACCTCGCTAAACTCTCGTCTGAGAACGCCTGCCAGCACCAGCAGCCCTCCCGGCGCCAACCGGCTCATTATCCTCTCCCGGTCTCGCAGGAGCAGGTCCGATGTTAAATTCGCGCAGACGACGTCGTACTCGGTTCGCGAATGCGCAGGCAAGCTGGCCAATTCCTTTCGGAAAAACTGAATCGCCTCTGAGAGTTCATTTTCCCGGGCGTTAGCCTGAGCAATCGAGACGGCCTCGGCGTCGCAATCCAGCCCATGGACCGGCCTGTAACCAAGTCGCGCGGCCGCAATGGCGAGAATTCCGGACCCGCTTCCGATGTCCAGGAGG
>JBJKSV010000154.1:0-3196 GCA_046703605.1 Limisphaerales bacterium | reverse complement strand
ATACTTGAGCAGGGAACCTCGAGGAAACATCTCCTTTGGCTTTTTTGGCATCAGTTTGCGTCCGCGGATTTCTCCGTCCTCGAAGCGCCATTCGACCTGGTCGTTTGGCTTGATCCCGGCGGCCTCGCAAACGTCTCGAGGCAGGGTGGTCTGTCGTTTCTCTCGAACCATCGTCGCACTCATAGTGCAACTTTCTCGCCAGTTCAGGCCACTATCAAGCCGCTTTTCTTTTGCGCTTGTCGCGACCGGGGAGGACGAGCTAAGAACAACTGTCCGGAAGGGTCCGATATGGCAACTCAGGGCACATGTCTGAAGTGCGGCGCGCCGCTCGAGGGCGATGCCCCCGAAGGGTTCTGTCCGAAATGCCTCTTCCTCCAGGCGGGGATTGGCGTGCTTACCCCAGCTCAGGGGCCGAACGAAGGCCCCCTCGGCGCGGTCGAGGAAAAGCTCCAGCCCCAGCCTCAAACGCCTGCATCGGTTTTGCCGGAGGACTCCCAACTACCAAACGGCAATTCTCTGGGCGATTACGAACTGCTGGGAGTGATCGGCCGGGGCGGGATGGGCGTGGTGTATCGAGCGCGCCAGAAGAGCCTCAACCGGGAGGTGGCCGTCAAAATGATGGCCTTTGGCCCGAATGCCGGTCCGGAGATGGTCAAGCGCTTTCGGGCTGAGGCGGTCGCCGCGGCGGCCCTGCAGCACCCGAACATCGTCGCCATCCACGAAGTCGGCGTTCACGAAGGGCGTCTCTTCTTTGTGATGGATTATGTAGAAGGGCAGAGCCTTGCCCAAATCGTCGGAAACCAGCCGCTGCCGCCTCAGCGCGCCGCCGCGTATCTCAAGACGATCGCCGAGGCGGTCCATTTCGCCCACGAACGTGGCATCCTTCACCGCGACCTCAAACCGTCCAATGTCATCGTCGATGAGCAGGACCAGCCCCGCATCGTCGATTTCGGCCTGGCTCGGCGCCTGGAGGGTGGCTCTGAGCTAACGGTCACCGGCCAGGTATTGGGCTCGCCCCATTACCTGCCACCCGAACAGGCCACCGCGTCGCGCGGTCGCGTTTCCAGACGCCCCGACATCTACGGCCTGGGCGCCACCCTCTACCATTTGCTGACCGGGCGCCCCCCGTTCCAAGCCGAGTCGCTGCCCCAGACGCTCGACTTGGTGCTCCATTCCGAGCCGGTCCGGCCGAGGTTGCTCAATCCGGGAGTGCCGTGCGATCTGGAGACGATTTGCCTCAAGTGCCTGGAGAAGGAACCCGCCCGCCGCTACGCCACGGCACGCGAAGTGGCCGACGAACTGGGGCGCTTTCAAGCCGGCGAACCGATCAAGGCGCGCCCGGTCGGGCTAACTGGCAAGGCCTGGCGCTGGTCCCGGCCCTATCCCCTGACGGCGGCTTTGGCAGGCGCCTCGATGCTCCTGTTCTTCCTGGGCTTTATCGGGGTGTTCGGCATGTGGGGCCGCTCCGAATTCCTGCGCCGGCAGGCTGAACACCAGGCCTATATTTCGGACATCAATGCCGCCCAAGCCGCCCTCAAAGCCAATAACTCAGGCCGTGCGCTCGAACTCTTGAATCGCCATCGACTCGGTGCCGGCTCCGGCTCAACTCTCAACCCTGGATTGTCGGACGGCCCTGCCGACTTCGAATGGCGCTACCTGTGGCAGCGATGCCAATCTGATGAGGAGGCGCTCATTGGCCGGCTTTCCAGTCGGATTATCAGCCTGGAAGTCTCTCGCGATGGCCGCTGGTTGCTGGCCGGTTGCGACGGCGGCACCGTCAAGCTGTGGAACCTCGCAACCCGCGAAGAGATCGAGCTGACACCCGACCGCGGCTGGGCCAACTATGGAACGTTCTCCCCCGACAGCCGGCTGGTGGTCTTCACCGAGGAATCGCCCACGACCCACGGCACGCTGGCCATCTGGGACCTCCAGGCCCGGAAACGAATGGCCCCCATCCCCGGTGATGGCCGCCCTGTTGGCTTGCCTGCCTTCTCCGCCGACGGTCGCTGGCTTGGCTGCGGGGTGGTTGGTCAGCACTCAACCCGGCTGATTGCGGTCTTTGAGTTTCCAACCCGGAAAAAGGTGTGGGAAGGCTCTGCTCGGACGCCCATGGAAGGTCTGCGAAAGGGCCTCGCTTGGGTGTTCGTTCCCGGCAGGCAGAGCGTCATCGGCTCCGAGGTGGAACCGGACTGCCAGTTCGTCCTCGGGGACTTTACTGGTGGGATGCAAATGCAACGTTTCCCTGCCCACCGCGAGGGAATCACCGCCATGGCCATCAGCCCGGATGGCCGGCTTCTTGCCTCCGGCTCTGGCTTTACGGACAACTCAGTTCGCCTGTGGGACGTTCCCTCTTTCCGCTCGGCGGGCGAGCTCACTCTGCACCGGGGCTGGATCACCGCGCTGGCGTTCTCCCCGGATGGTCAGACGTTGGCCTCGGCCAGCACGGACCAGACCATCCGTCTTTGGCGGACGTCCACAAGAATGCCGGCCCGCGTTTACACTAACCTGGACGGAGAAGTCTCGCATCTCTGCTTCTCCCCGGATGGTCGAAAGCTCTTCGGCGGAATGGCTGACGGCGGCATTTTCCGTTGGCCCGCGGCATCCGACCCGCTAAAGCGCGAGCAGGACATGCGCTGCCTGCGCACAGGATTGGAGGGTGTCGCCCTCGCCAGAGATGGATCCCAATTCGCCGGCCTTGACAACCGAGCCGTGCGCCTTGGACGACTGCCCGGCGGGCCCGCCAGGCGACTGCCGGAGTTGGGCACGAACAACTGCATCTTGCTGTTTTCGCCGGATGACCGGTTCCTCTTTTCCGGCAGCAAGTCTGGTGAGGTGCTCGCCTGGTCCCTGGCGCATCATCGGCTCGAGGCTCTCTTGAAGGGGCCTTCCCAAACCCATTGGTTGGCCCAGGATGCTCCGGGCCGTATCCTTGTGGCGGTCGGGTGGCGCAAGGGATTGGCCTTTCAAGCCTTTCCTCCGGGACCACACACAGTCTCGGTGTGGACGACTGCCGACTGGCGGCAGCAAACCTCATTTGCCATTCCCGGGCTGAAAGCCTCCTATGCTCACTCACCGGACGGCACCCGCCTCGCCACGGCATTCTACACGGGAAACCTCGAGGTCTCCAGTCTCACCGACCCCCGATCAACCAACACCTTGATGTTCCCGGGAAATCTCTCAGCGGTGGCCTTCTCGC
>JBJKSV010000153.1:0-18544 GCA_046703605.1 Limisphaerales bacterium | reverse complement strand
GTGCCCTTTTTCAACTTTTTCCCGCCCAATTACCGCCACCTCTCGCCGTGGGCGATTGGCGAAGCAACCGAGGAACTTGTGAGCAGCTCGGAGGACGTGGCGCCGACGGTCCTCAGCCTGGCGGGCGTGGAGATTCCCAGGCATATGACCGGCCGGCCTTTGCTCGGAGCCCAACGGCGCCCGCCGCGCCCGTACGTTTGGGCCAGCCGGAACCGGATTGACGAGAGTCCGGACGTGTCCCGCGCGGTCACTGATGGACGGTTCTTCTATACGCGTGTGTTCATGCCGCAACTGCCGATGGTGAAATACATCAAGTACATGGACGTTGGCGACATCATGCGCACTATCCACGCCGACTACAACGCCGGGCGGTTGAACGAAGTCCAGGCCGCGCTCGTCAAGCCACGGCAACCGACCGAATACCTGTTCGATCTCAGCCGCGATCCTTGGCAAATCCAAAATCTAGCCGGCAATCCGGCTTGCCAGTCGCGCCTGGCGACGTTGCGCAAGGCCCTGCAGCAACACCTGCGCGAGATTCGCGACATACACTTCATGCCCGAATACGAGATGGCCCGGCGCTGCAAGGAAGTTGCTCCCTATGATTTCAGGTTGGGCGGGCAGATTTATCCATTCGAACGAATACTGGCGGCTGCGGACCTCGTGGGCACTGGATATGTGTCGCTCGGCAGGCAGTTGGAACTGCTCAAGGATGATAACGCGACGGTGCGATATTGGGGGGCGGTTGGACTGGATGCGCAGGGTGAAAGGGTCAAGGCGTTTGAGAAGGAGGTATCGGCTTCCCTGGATGACACTCATCCTTCGGTGCAAATTATCATGGCGGGCATTGCATGGAAGCAGTTCAAAAACCCCAAGGCGCGCGTCATCCTGGAAAACTGGGTGCGCCACCAAGACCAGCACGCAGTGCTGCAGGCCTTGCAAACCATCGAATACATGCGCGAACAGTCCAAGGAATTCGCCCCCGCTTTGCGCGAGTTGCTGGCGCGGCTTTCCCGGGAGGCGCGCCCGCCGTACGACATCCAGTGCGCCGCCCAGGTGACGCTGCATTTCCTGGAAGGGGAGCCCCTCTATTACGAGAACTTCGCACGATGGACTCCGAAACGGCAAAGGGAACCCAACCCGTCCGTGCATTTTGAGAGCTGAGCCGATGCTCCTCCGACAATCCACTAAGAATCTATGATCAGATCCATCAACCAATTGCGCTTTATCCACTCGATACGGCTGGCGCGAATCAACAATGCGTTCTGCATCCTGGTCCTATGCGCGGCAGCGGTTCCAGCGTTTGCCGCCAACCGGCCCATTTCAGTGAATCGGGCGAATCCACATTACTTCCTCGGCATGGACGGCAGGCCGGTCCTCTTCCTCTCCCACGCGGACAACGCCGTCGCCACCGAGGGCCTCTCGGACCCACAATGGCACTGGTACCTCGACGAGTGCGGGCGCAATGGCCTTAACCTGGCCAAGTTTATCGGATTCAATGTCGCCGATAGGGATGACCCCGCCATCAACCAGATCCAGCCCTACGCGCGTGTGCCGGATTCGGGCAAGACGGTCTTCGGGCATCCCAAATGGGACCTCGATCGGTGGAACGAGGCGTGTTTTACGCTGCTTCGGAAGGTCTGCTCGTATGCGGAGAAGCGCGGTGTCTATATCCAGGTTCAGCTCTGGAATCACATCAACATCAAGCCCGGCCACGAGCCGTATCGCTGGGACGGCTGCGCCTTCAACCCTGAGAATACGGTCACGCACACCGCCGCTTACGGATTCCCAGGCAAGGGCGGCGACGGCTCCCGCGTGTTCTATGCCAGCCTCGAGAACAAGGCGCGTGTCGGCGGCAAAACACTCCTGCAACGGCAAGAAGAACTCTTCGACCGGGTCGTGAAGGCCACGCGCGATTACCCGAACGTCTTCTACGAGCTTGGACTGGAGGTGAGTCCCGGCACGGCCTGGGCGCGGCATTGGGTGGAGCGGCTACACCGGCTGGCCCCGGGCAAGCCGATTATCGCCGACATCACGCACTATCACGGCGACCGCAAGTTCTTCGATGGCTACACACGCCACCAGGTATCCAGCGACAATGATTCGATACCGAGAGAACTCTATGCCACTGGGAGAATGGCAATCGAAGACACTGACTTCATAGACGACTGGGCTGGCGATGACCTGGCGAAGGCTCGCGCTGCGGCCTGGTTGGCAGTCTGCTCCGGCGTCTCGTTCACCGATTTCCGGATCACCGAGAACGTCTTCGTTCTCAATGGCTCCCGAGGCATTCGCTGGAAGCGGCCGGGGGTCGTGCGCCAGCTCGCCAATATCCGGCGCCTCTTCCAGGACCAGAAGATCCCGTTTTGGAAAATGGCTCCGAGCGATTCAGTGGCAACGGAGGGAGCGGCCGTTCTTGCCGGCGACGGTCGGTTCGTCGTCTATGCACGACACGGGGGATTCAGCCTCAGACTTCCCGCCGGCAGCTTCCAGGCCGAGTGGTACGATCCGCGCAGCGGTTCGTTCACGCCTGTCCCTACGGTGGCCGGGGGAATGCGCCGATTCCGGCCACCGACCTCGGAAGACTGGATCCTCTGCCTGCGCTCGGCTGCAACTCAGCGGTAGGCGGAGCAAGATATATCTCTCTTCACCGCTTAGCCCGGTATTCTTGTCTCACGCTTTGCGTGGTGCTCAGTCAACGAAGCGGGAACCACGGTGGAGAGAGCTTCTTGGAGGATGAACGAATCTCCTTGTGAACTGCCTTAGAGCAGGTATTGTGCGCGGAATGGATGCGCCCAACCTAAATCAACCAGAGAGCCCAACATCAACCTACAAGGCGACCGGTGTTGACACGACCGAAGAGGAACTCGGGATGCGGAAGGTCGTCGAGTGGGCAGGGCAGACGTTTTCCTACTGCGGTTTGGCGACGGTGAAGCTGCCCATTGGCTATTTTGCCAATGTCTTGCAAATCACACCCGAAATCGGCATCGCTATTTCCACGGACGGAGTCGGCACGAAGATCCTGGTCTCCGAGCAACTGAATCGGTTCGACACCATCGGCATCGACTGCATCGCCATGAACGCCAACGACGTCCTGTGCGTCGGCGCCCGGCCCATCTCGATGGTGGATTACATCGCCGTACAGAGACTTCGGCCGGAGTTTCTCGCGGAGGTGGGGGTCGGGTTGCAAGAGGGGGCGCGGCAGGCTGGGATCAGCATTCCGGGCGGCGAAATTGCCCAGGTCCCGGAGATGATCCGAGGGGTGAGAGAGGGAGGCGGAATTGATCTTGTAGGAACCTGCATTGGGCTGGTCCACCCGGAGAAAATCAACACCGGCCAGAACGTCAAGCCGGGGGACGTGGTGGTCGGGTTGCCCAGTTCCGGACTCCATAGCAATGGATTCACGCTGGCTCGCAAGGCCCTGCTGGAGAAGGGGGGGATGGGCTTGGGCGATTCTGTGCCGGAGCTGGGGCGAACGCTGGGGGAGGAACTGCTGGAGCCGACGAGGATTTATGTAAAGGCGGTTTTTCAGTTAATCGATAACGGCGTAGCCCCCAAGGCGCTGATTCACATCACCAGCGACGGTTTTTTGAACCTGGCCCGGGTGGACGCGCCGGTTGGATTTCGTCTTGATCAGGTCCCGCAGCCCGCTCCGATTTTCGACCTGATCCAGCGGAAGGGGGGCATTTCCGCTCCGGAGATGTACACTGTGTTTAACATGGGCACCGGCTTTTGCGTCGTGGTAAGCCCTTCTGAGGTGGACCGCACCCTGGAGTTGCTGCGGAAGGCCGGTGAAAAGCCGTTCGTCGTTGGAGAAGCGACCGACGACAGGGCCAAGACCGTCGTTTTGACGAAACAGCGCATCCGGGGGAGGGATGAGATATTTGAGAGTTTCTAACGTCCTTAAATCTCAAATCAGGCTGGCCAGCGGCCTTCCTCATTGGGAATTGGCCATTGCGCATTGGGCAATCCTTCCAGCGTCAATGTCTGCTCCAATGCCAAAATGTACAATGCCTAATGCTCAATGCCCAATAGGGTGGCAGGCTTTCGCTTGAAGATCCCGCCTCCTCCCCATTCATGGCGACTGACGCCGCGCCGGGCCATCGCGCTTCAGAAGCGCTTGCGCGGCCTGGTCTCTCAAGAGGCGTTCGCGGGAGAGGCTCTCTTGATAGCCGGCTTGGATGGCGCCTTTACGACTGATGGCCAGCAGTGCATCGCCGGGGTGGTGTTGTGGGACTTGCGCGACCAATCAGTGGTCGAACAACACATCGCCTTGCGCAAGTTGCGGTTCCCCTATATTCCCGGGCTGCTCTCGTTCCGCGAGCTGCCGGCTTGGCTGGCGGCGCTGCGCAAGCTGGAGCGGCCCCCGGATATCCTTATGTGCGACGGACAGGGCCTGGCTCATCCGCGCCGGTTCGGCATTGCCTCGCACATTGGGGTGCTTTGCGGCCTGCCGACTATCGGTTGCGCTAAAAGCCGGTTGGTGGGCACCCACGCCGACCCGCCCAACCGGAGAGGCGCGGGCGCCCCGCTCTACGACAAAGAGGAGCGGATTGGCACCGTGCTCCGTACTCAGACCGGTATCAGGCCGTTGTACGTGAGTGTGGGACATCGGATCGATTTGCCGACAGCGGAGAAGGTGGTTCTCCGTTGCGCGGTCCGGTACCGCCTGCCCGAACCGACCCGGTTGGCGGACCGGTTGGTGGCTCAGGCCAAACGAGGCGCCACAGCGGTGTGTGGGTAGGGGACGCAGTCCCCTGCGCGCTCAACTGGCGTTAAGTTTGAGCGATGTGCGCCCCTTGCTCGTGCCCTTGACCATGCTCTTGCTCTCAGTTTCTGAGGACGAGCGGAGCAGGAGCAAGAACGTGACCCGCCCTCGTCAGGCATTGACTGTCAGCCCGGCTTCTGAATAATCCTGCGGTGCTTAAGTGGTGCAAACTGATCATAGGAATTCTCCTGCTGCCGGTATGCTTCGGGGCGGCGGCGGCGCTGTGGAAGGTCTTGGGGGTAAGTGAGGGGGCGGACACGGTGTGGGTGGGGCTGCTGGCGGGGGCCGGTTGCTGGCTGGCGATTTATCTGCTCCTGCCCAAACCGATGTGGATGTATGTCTTCGGACACGAACTAACGCATGCGCTGTGGGCTTGGCTGATGGGCGCGCGGGTCAAGAAATTCAAGGCCTCCGCCAAAGGCGGGCACGTGCTCCTGAGCCGGAGCAATTTCCTCATTGGGCTGGCGCCGTACTTTTTTCCGCTCTATGCCTTTGTGGTCGTGCTGATCTTCCTGGCGGGTCAGGTGATTTGGGACTGGTCGCCTTATCGGGTCTGGTTTCACCTGCTGCTGGGCGCCGCCTACGCCTTTCACATCACTCTGACCTGGCACGTCTTGAAGGGACACCAGAGCGACATCGCCGAACAGGGTTACGTGTTCTCGGCGGTGATTGTCTTTCTGGGAAACGCCGCGATGCTTCTCATTGCTATTCCGCTTTTGACCTCTCGCGTCGAGGTGGTCACCGCGTTGCGCTGGTGGCTGGAGAGCACGGTCCACGTGATCGCGCGGGTAAGCAGATTGGTGTGAAGCACAACCCAAGGGTGGTTGTCAAAGTTGACAATCTGAGTTTATGAAGTTGACAAACTCCGATGTCTTTGGAATGGTAGTACGGCGTGGCAAGCGAAGTTTTAGATGCATCGGAAGCGGAAGCCCGGGTCGTAAGCAACATCCGCAGCGTGTTGCGGAAGCTGGCGGGAATGGACGCCCTTGCGGCCGCGACAAAACCGACGACCCTGGCCAGGCTTACGGACAAAGCTTTTCGTGCGGAATTCCCCGCAGCCAAAGCCGATAACCGCCAGGCCGCCGCAATCGCCCGGGGCATTCCCGCTCGGCGCAAGCTTGTCGAGGACGAGGGAGGCAGCCTTTCCGCCGAAGACGCGGCGCGGGAAATCGGCATCTCCAAACAGGCCATTCTCAAACGGTACCAAAAGGGCCAGCTTATCGCCTGGCGCGAGGAGCGCCAGAATGCCGTCCGTTTCCCAGTCTGGCAGTTCCGGGACCACGCGGTCCTGGAGGGCATCGAGCAAGCGCTGAAGATCCTGAATGCCGAGAACCGCCTCGATGATTACGGGCGCATGCTTTTCTTTCTTTCGAACAAAGCATTTCTTGGAGGCAAGCGCCCTCTGGACTGTCTCCGGAAGGCAGAAATGACCAAGGTGCTCCAAGCCGCTGAGGGCTATGTGGAGTAGCCCGCGCCACCGCCCGATACGTCTCCCACCGCCCGATTTGGCAACTCAGCAATTGCCAAAAACCCGACAGATGGCGCGCACGTGGTTCCGGGTCCATGCCAGCGCTCACAGGGCCATCCATTTCACTCTGAACCCGCTCCACCGGTATTCGCATCCGAATTGCCCGTTCAAAATCCTGTATGTGGCAATCGACCCGGAAACCTGCCTCTTTGAGCGTTTCGGGGATAACCTGTACGATAATGCTCTCCACCTCCCCCAAACCATCTGGGACGACACGATGATCTCAACGATCGAGGCCCCGCTCTTTCACCTCTGCGACCTTTCCACTACTAAGACGCGAACGGCCCTTACAGTGGACCTTGCCGCCCTGATGAGCGCCGATATCACAGTGCCGCAGCAATGGGGCCTCGAAATCCAAAACCACCCATCGCAAATGCCAGCCATCAAATATCGGAGCCGCTTCACCAATAAGGCGTGCCTGGCGATTTTCGACCGACCAGGAATCGGCGCCCAACTCAAGGAATTTGCCGTGGGTCCCGTCAACCAACAAAATGCCACCCTGGATTGGCTCACCAAACACCAAATTGTCTTGGTTTAGCTCGCTGCTTTGACGAAGTCGCGCCGCGTTCCGCAACTGTGTCCACCGCGAATTATTACTGACATTTTGGTGATAATCTTGGGGTAGTGGATTCATTCCATTCCTGCTCAGGCTTCTTGGATTTTTGAAGGGCCGGATGGTACAAGGGTCATGCCCGCCGTGAAACCCGCCAACGCTTGAGGTCGCCAGCCCCGCTTGCCGCGACAATAAAATGCGCGGCCGCGTATTTTATTGTCGCGGCCCTCACGAGCCGCCCCGAAAGGCTCGTCGCCGTTCGCCCGCTGTCCGCACGGCCGCCTTATTGTCGAATCCCGGGCCGGTAAGAGCGTATGAGTGTTGGTCCGGCGGCGAGTGCGTTCGCAGCCAGAGCAACTTTTATGGCCTGGTGGCCCGAATCAAAAGCGGTGGGGTTTGATTTAGGCCCAAATCCAGCTTTAGCGCCTTTGGACGCCTTCACCCACCACTTCGATTTTGCCCAGGCCAAGTTGCTGGACGATGCGAACGGTGGAGGCGGATTTGTTGAGGGTGTAGAAGTGAAGGCCGGGCACACCCGCGCGGAGAAGTTCTTCGCATTGGCGGGTGGCATACTCGACACCGAATTCGGCCACCGCCGCGTCATCCTCGCCCAACAGGTCAAGCTTAGCCGCGAGCGCGGCGGGGATGCGGGCGCCACACAGAGAGGTGAAGCGGCGGATTTGTGTCGCGCTCAAGATCGAGATAATGCCTGGAATCAGGGGCACATTAATGCCCAGCTTGCTAGTGACATGGTCGCGGAATTCGAAGAAATCGGTATTGTCGAAGAACAATTGGGTGAGGATGAAATCGGCCCCGGCATCGACCTTTTCCTTCAGATGCCGCCAATCGGCGTATTTGCCTTCCTTGCAGGCGATATGCCCCTCGGGAAAACCGGCGACTCCGATGCAGAATTCGCCCTGGGCGCGGATAAAGCGGACAAGCTGGCTCGAATACTCGAACCCGCCGGGTGTGGCGCTGAACTCGCCTCCGCCCGGGGGGTCTCCCCGCAGGGCAAGGACATTTTGGACACCCAGGGCGCCAATTTGGCGCAGCAACTCGCCGACCTCCTCGCGAGTCGAGTTGATGCAGGTCAAATGAGCGACGGCGGCCAGACGATGCTCGCGCTGGATGCTGTCAACGATTTTGAGGGTCTTGTCTCGAGTGCCGCCTCCCGCGCCGTAAGTGACCGAGCAGTAATCCGGGCCCGTTTCCAGCAGGGCCGGGATGGTTTTCTCGAGGAGGGTCCGCTCGCCTTGCTCGGTCTTTGGCGGGAAGAACTCGAAGGAAATGACCGGACGTCCGGCACGGAGGCTGCCGGTGTAAATATCTCGAATCATCCGCATATTGAGGAGTTCACGGGATGGGCGACAAAAAAGCAACCACCAATGGACAGGAATGAACACAAAACACGCGGTGTTGGTCTGGATTGGCTTTCATTGGTGGCTGGATAGCGCAGTCATTCCCAAGCACTATGGGCCGGCCTTCCGTTCGAAATGGATGGCATTCATTTGGAGTTGGCCAGGTGAGGATTCGCTTCCAGGTGGTTCCAAATCATTTGGCTCAGTTCCTCGCGCGCGGGCACGTGGCGAATACGATCGAGGATTTCACCGGCGAAAGCGTGAATTAACATGCGGCGGGCCCGCTCGGCGCCGATACCCCTGGAACGAAGATAGAAGATAGATTCTTCGTTCAACTGGCCGACAGTCGCGCCGTGGGAGCATTTGACATCATCGGCGTAGATCTCGAGTTGGGGCTTGGTATCGACGGTGGCTTCCTCCGAGAGCAAGAGATTCTTGTTGGTCTGCTTGGCATCGGTCTTTTGGCCGGCCGGACGCACCAGGATGCGCCCATGAAAGACGCCCTTGGAGCGCCCATCGAGAATGCCATTGAAGTATTCGTGGCTGCGGCAGTTAGGCTGGGCGTGCTCGACGATCATGTGATGATCGGCCAACTGGCTGCCGCGGGTCAGGTAAAGGCCGTTGAGCACGCATTCGAGGCCCTCTCCGGCCAGGGTGGTGCGGATGTTGTTGCGAGAGAGCTTGGCTCCGGTGGCAATCGAGTGCAGTACCACATTGCTGTGCCTGCCCAAGCGGGCGCAAATCGCGGCGATATGAAACGCGCTGCGCGCCTCACCCTGGAACTTGACATGCTCCAGAATAGCGCTGTCTTCGGCGACAAGCTCCGTGACCGTGTTGGTGAAGCAGGCGGCATCCTCGGTGGCGGCGTAGCTTTCCACAATAGTGGCCCGGCTGTCTTCTTCCGCAATGATAAGGTTGCGCGGATGGAAAGTGGCGCCGGCTTCTTTAAGGGTCGAAATGTAGAGCAAATGCACCGGCCGCTCCAGGCGGCGCCCGGCCTTAATGTGGATGAATGCGCCGTCTTGAAAAAACGCGGTATTGAGCGCCGCAAAAGAGTTGCTCTCTTGAGCGGCATAGCGTCCGAGGTGCGGTTCGAGCGCAGGATTGTTGCAGGCCAGCGCCTCCGACAGGCTGGTAATGGCGATTCCCTCTGCCGGGGGTGGCTGAGAGGAAAGCTCCTTTGCGTAGTGACCGTTGATGAAGACTAATCGAATCGCGGCCAATTGGCCGAAAGGGAACCGAGCGATGCTGGAGGCGTCAGGGGCCTCTCCGATGCGCTCAAAAACCGGCCTGAAGGGCAGCTTGGCGATTGGGGCGACGTTGGTGAAGAGCCAATCCTCCTGGTCCACCGTCGGTAAGCACAACTCGGCAAAACGCGCGATGCCGGCCTTGCGCAGCGGAAACACCCATGATGGATGTTTGGCCTGTGGCTCGAAACGCTCGAACTGCTCCAGAAAGCTATCAGCTTCTTTCCGGATAGTCGTGTTCATTGTCTGGGCCATACGCGTATGCCTATCTGGTATGTTTGACTCATTGTTCGGGCTGCTTAGTGTTCCACGGCTTGGGAGCCGGTGCAAGCCCGGTCAGCAGCTTTGGCGCGGCTAACCCAGGATTTCATGCCACGAACAAAACGCCAACAGCCTGTAGATGGGGCGCGCAGAGGGCTGCGCGCCCCATCCACGCGTGAAGTATTCGGGCTAAGGTGCTCCGGTGGAGATCCGCCCCCTCTGTGCGGGAACGGACGCGCTGTTTCGGTTCTGCGCCGCTTCGTTGTTCGAAGGAGCGGCAGGACGCGAGCGCGCGGCCTCCAGTGCCAAAGCCAGTTCCTGTCTGACGCGCGGCTCCTTTTCTTGCGCCAGCCGGGCTTTAAGCGGGTTGATGGCCTCGGCGGACCCCCAGTTGACCAGGCCCCACGCAAGCTGAAAACGAATCTGGGGGTCCGGGTCGTTGAGGTGGCGCAGGGCGAGGGCTTCGGCGTGCTTATGGTATGAACGCGCCAGCCCAATGGCAGCCGCCCGCCGGAAGGCGAGGTCCGGGCTGTCCAGGTAATGTGCGAGCACCGCGAAGGCGCTATCGTTATAGGGGTAAAGCGAATGCTGCACAATGGCCCATGCGACGACCTCCTTATGAGGATTATTCAGAAGGGTTGAGAGCGGAGTTAATGACTGCGGACCATAAGCTGCGAGAGCCTTGCCCAACAGGTACGGCTCCAAGTTGTTCGGGGGCACGGTCTTGCTCGCCTTGAGGATGGCCGCAGGCAGTCGATTAAGGATCAGAGAGACGATGCGCGGGTCGCGTATCCGGCCCAGGGCCACAGCGGCGGCGCCTCGAACAATCGCCGGTTTTTGCCTGTTTTCAAAGAGGTCGAGCAAGGCCGCGCAAACGGGCGGGTTGGGATGGCCTACAGCTTCGGTTGTCGCCTTCAACTCGATGGCCACATTGGTGGAGGCTAGCCGGTCCAGGACCCGCCGGGTCTCGGGAGAAGGGCGATGACAGCCGACCAGGACTGATATCATCAACAGGACGAGCCAGGAGCGCCGGGGCAGTCTCCCAGCCGCATTCTTCGTTGGGCATTGGGCATTTATCATTGGGCATAGAGGCGGCTCCTGGTCGGGGATGAACACTCGGAGGCCATGGGAGCGAACCGGGACTGACTTCAAAACCCTCAATCCTAAATTCTCAGTTCTCGACCGTCGCTGAAAAGCAGGAGCGCTCTGAGGCCGCGCCTCGCTAGAAGGGTCGTCCGGGCAGGGGTTGAGGTCTGCCGGGGAAAGGCATGGGGGGGGCGACGTTCTGGTTTAGGTTGGGGGCGGGAGTCTGAGTTGGCTCGGTCGCGCTAGGGGGGGTAAGGGCGGTTGGAGGAAGTAAATTGGCAATAGGGCTGCCTTCCTGTTCGAGGCGCTGCCGGTTGAGCTCAATCATCACGGTTTGTTGTTCTGGAGTCAGGTTGGAGGCATTGTTGGGCTGGGATGGCTGCGCGGTTTGTGCCGTGCCCCCTCCAAAGGAGGGCACCCCCCCTGGCGCTCCGCCCGCCTGAATACTCCCACCGCCGCTGGCGCCGCCATAGCGAACGGCGCGCTGATAATATGGATTGCGGTTCGGAGTGGGGTGGCGGAAATTGGCCGCAAAACCCGGCACTGGGATTCCACGCGGGGCGCCTTGGCCGGGCATGGGTTTGGCGGAGGCAGGATGTTTGATGCCGTTGTCCTTGAAATTGAGCGATAGAACACTGCCGCCATAATTCACTTTGACAGTTCGCGCCTTTTCATCGATAGCCAGCACTTCCAGGTTCCCATCCCGCTGGCCTTCGGCCAACTCAAACGATTGGGGCGGCTTGGCGGGTTCCCTGCCTTTGGCTGGTATGGCCGGTATCTGCAACAGCGCCAGCTTCGGCTTTAGAACGGTGATAATGCCCGTCAAGAAGATGTCAGGCGGAGGCTCCTTCTTTTCAGGAGGCGCCGGGGGCGGAGGCGGGGGCCTCAGGCCAAAGACGTTTCGCTCGATGATGGCGTTGTAGGGATTGGAATCGGCTGCGCTGCCCCTTGCCCCCGCACAAAGCACGAGCATCCCCAGGGCGCACACCAAAACTCTTCCACCGCGTTTCATGTTAAAAGTATATCTTCAGACGCACCAATGTCACTCTCATTCTGAGAAGCCGAGCGCACCGCGATGCCCGCGCGACGCGGGCGTGAATCGGCCCAATAGGGAATTACACCGGCGTGTCGGGTTTGGTGCGCGCAATTCTGGAGCAGCGGGGGGCCCGCGGTGTTTTTCCTCTCAGTGCTGGAAGGCTGAGGCCTCGATGCGGTAAACCAGGTTCTCTCGGCCACTGCCGTCGAGCATGGTTCCCGCACGGACCCCGCCAATCTTTTCGACGGCCCGCTGAGAGCGGAAGTTGCCTGGCCCAACCCGGAAGACGACACCGTTGACGAACCGGAACGCGTGTCGGAGCATCAGTTGCTTCATCTCGCCGTTATAGGCGCCGCCCCAGTGGGACCGGGCCAGGAATGTCCAGCCGATCTCGATCTCACTCTTGCCTTCATCGTAGCCGTGGAAGCGCGAGGACCCGATGACGCGGCCGTCCTTGAGGTCAAGAGCGATCAACGCGCCACCGGATTCCATGGCCTCGCGGAAAAAGGCCTTGAACACCGCTTCCTGGTATCGATCATTGCAGGGATGTTGGTCCCAAATGAGCGGGTCTGCGGCTACCGCGTAAAGGTCTTGGTAGTCCTCGGCCCGGAGTGGGCGAAGCTCAAGGAGGTCGCCTTGCAAACACGGTTGGAGGTCAAATGGCATTCTTGGGCCCGCAAAATGGCGGCTATGAGCCAATACTACCAGCGTGCCGCCAGACCTGCAACTGCAGACAGCGCGACAGCGCAACCCCCGCCGAATGACCAAGGTATCCGACAGGTTAGGCGGAAGCAGCATGACTGAGCCTTGGCGTGCGTCACGAGCACGAAGGATGGGAGCAGGAGATGGCAAACCTCAACACAATTCCGGAAAAAAGCGGCAATCCCCGGAAAAGGTCTGTGGC
This sequence comes from Limisphaerales bacterium, assembly GCA_046703605.1. Classification (GTDB taxonomy): domain Bacteria; phylum Verrucomicrobiota; class Verrucomicrobiia; order Limisphaerales; family UBA8199; genus JAJYHY01. The sequence continues at coordinate 5,806 of JBJKSV010000153.1, read as the reverse complement.
CGCGCCCGTACTTTAAAGTTGCGATCTTCCTGGAATCGGCTATAAACACGTAAGTTCCCATGCATTAGAACGGACATGCCCGCGATTCAACAGCAAAGATTTCTCGGGGTCGGAACGGCCCTGGGCGACGACAAGCTCCTGGTGCAGAGGGTCTCTGTTGCCGAGCAATTGGGCCGGATGTTCCGCCTCGAACTGGAACTGGCCAGCGAAGACCCGGCGCTCAAGTTCGATGACATCGTCGGCACCAACGCCACTCTTCGGCTGGAGCTGCACAACCAGAAGACCCGCTATTTCAATGGCTACATCAGCCGCTTTACTCAAGTCGAGCAGCGGCGCAACTTCGCCCGTTACCATGCCACCCTCGTCCCCTGGCTCTGGTTCCTGACCCGGACGGCAGACTGCCGGATTTTCCAGAAGATGAAGGCGCCCGACATCATTGAAAAGGTGTTCAAGGACCATGGATTCAAGGATTACAAGCTCAGCCTCAGCGCCTCCTACCGCGAATGGGAATACTGCGTGCAATACCGCGAGACCGACTTTAACTTCGTCAGCCGGCTCATGGAGCAGGAGGGGATCTACTACTTCTTCGAGCACAAGAACGGCGTTCATACCCTCGTGCTGGCCGATGCGGCGGCCGCCCACAGCCCCTTCGAGGATTACGATACGCTGGTGTACCGTCCTCACACGCATACGGGGGAGGAGACCGCCGAGACCGTAACCGACTGGGTCATTGAGCAGGAAGTCCAACCGGGAGTCTATGCGCTGGCCGATTTCGATTTTAAGAAACCCGCGGCGCCCATCCTTACCAATGCCAACATTTCCCGCAATCATGCCGCCGCCGACTTTGAGATCTACGACTACCCCGGCGAGTTCGAAAAGCGCGACGAAGGCGAGGCCTATGCCAAGGTGCGCATCCAGGAGTTGCAGGCGCAACACGAGATTTTGCGCGGCCAGGCCACCGCCCGCGGCGTTGCCACAGGCTCCAAGTTCACGCTCAAGGGTCACCCGCGCGATGATCAAAACCGCGATTACCTGGTCACCGGCGTTTCCGTCCAGGCTGGTGTCGGCGAATACGAGAGCGCCGCGAAGGGCGAGGGCGAGCCATTCTATTCGTGCAGCTTCACCGCCAGGCCGGCCGGCGAACCCTTCCGCGCTCCCCGCCTCACCCCCAAACCCGTCGTCCAAGGGCCGCAGACCGCCATTGTCGTCGGCCAGAAGGGCGAGGAGATCGACACCGACGAGTTTGGACGGGTGAAGGTCCAGTTCCACTGGGACCGCTACGGCAAAGTGGACGAGAACTCCTCCTGCTGGGTGCGCGTTGCCCAGCCTATAGCCGGCAAGGGTTGGGGCGCCATGGCCCTCCCGCGCATCGGCCAGGAGGTCATCGTGGAATTCCTGGAGGGCGACCCCGACCACCCGATCATCATTGGCGGCATCTACAATGCCACAAACAAGGTGCCCTACGACCTGCCAGCCCATAAGACCCTGTCCACCTTCAAGTCAAATTCCAGCAAGGGCGGGCAGGGCTTCAACGAAATCCGCTTTGAAGACAAGAAGGGAGAGGAGCAGATCTTCGTTCACGGCGAAAAGAACCAGGACGTTCGCATCAAGAACGACGCCTTCGAGTGGATCGGCGCTAGCCGGCACCTCGTCATCAAGAAGGATCAAATCGAACACGTCGAAAACAACCGCGACGAGACCGTGGACGCCGACCACAAGGAAAAGATTGGCAAGGACCGCCATCTCAAAGTCGCGGGCAAGGAAGCCAAAGAGGTCGGCGACAGCCAGTCGCTGACGGTCAAGGGCGACGTCATCGAGGTGTTCAAGGCCAGCCATTCCGAACAGACCTCCAGCGACTATTATCTCAAGGCCGACAATGTGGTCATCGAAGCCAAAACGAACCTCACCGTGAAGGTCGGGCAGTCTTATCTCGCCATAGAAGCAGGAGGGGTCAAGATCGGCACCACCGGCACTCTCGAACTGCAGTCCACTGGACCGCTCTCGGCCAAGTCTTCCGCCCAAACCCAAATCCAAGGCACACAAACCAGCGTCAGTGGCGATGCCATGACGACCATCAAAGGCGGTCAGGTAATGATCAACTGAAGCGCCCTCCGTAAATTATGCCCAGTCCCAAGAGTGGAAATGCCGGTTCAGCAATCACCCCGGACGCCCCGGCCCAAGCCCAGGAAGCCGGCGCCGCTTCCTCTGGGGGCATTGGCCAAGCCAGCGCCCAACCCCAGCAAACATCCCCGGGGCAGTCCGCGACAACCCAGGTAGGAGGGTTTCGAGGACCCAGCGGCGGTCAATCCTCCGGCGCTAATCAGCAGCAAAACCAGAGCCAGAACCCGCCCGTGCCCACGATTCATGCCAGGTGGTCCAAGCCTCGGGTCACACCCGTCCACAACAAGAACTGGCCACCCGCCACGCCCCCGACCGACGCCATCCCAGACGAGGCCAAAGTGGAAACGATTGTGGACACGACCAACGTCCCGGACGGAACCACTGCTACGATTACGGTGTGCCAATGCCTCTTTGAATGGCCTATCGACAACGGGGAACTCGACGGACTCCTGGTGCAGGGCAACAGGGTCATCGATCCGGCCACCGGCCAGCGCCCGGTCTTCAGCTTCACCTTCGATAACGGGATCTACGCCCCTTGGGACATGGGTCTGTATTACTTCCAGGTATCGGTCGATTACCAGGGGTTGGAGGCTGAAACCGAGAAAGACGCCCAAAGCCACGAAGGTCAGTGCCTGCGCGTGATGTGGTGGCACCGTTGCGTCTCCGATTCCGTGGCGGACAGCCCCGCTGGAGGCGGTTTAACAACCGGCGCCGAAGCCACCGAGATCAAGGGCATCATTGACGGCAAACGCCACCACAAAGCCGGCAAACAGGCCTTCAACCAAAACAACGTGCCGACCAGCCTGTGGGGCTCGGTGCTACGCAACACGTTTTGTTACCACCATGCCAGTCACGGCGATATCGTCGATCGCACCACCGGCGTCCAGCTTAACGCCGGCGCTGCCAACCCCCCGACCGTACCGGTTGGCAATTGGCGCAGTGTGATCGTGTTGGGCAACACCAACCTCGGCGACGCGGAGGTGAGCCAGGCCGCCGCGGTTCCCAGCGTTCCCAAATACCTGGTTTACCTCGATACCTGTGTCGCCGGTTGGGAACCGAGTTTTGCCAACGCCTGGATTTCACGAGGCGCGCAAAACGTCATCGCCTTTCGAATGTACATTCCCGATGACGATGCCCGCTCGATGGCTCGCCGCTTTCATCGGAAATGGATTCGCACGCACAACGGCGACCCCAACAAGATCAACCAGGTGTTCTTCGACGTTGGCGCGCCATTTTACAACTCCATGCGGCCTGTCCTTTATGGATACGCCGGAGGAGACATCGTTTCCGGGGGGCGCAGCGCGAACCGGCTAATGGGGGAAATCGCTGAAATGCTGGAGGTGCCTTATGGCTAGTAACCTGAGGCCGGAACCCGAGCTCCGCCGAAAGGCCGAGACGGATTGCCGCGCGCTTCTCAAGCAACACTTTAAGCAAGAGCCGCTCATCGAGGTGCTCCACTCCCAAACGGAGTGGGACGACTCGGAGTTGCGGCATATCTACGAATATGAAGCCCAAGTGTGGCTGGCTGCTGGAGAATTCGACGTCATCCTCGATGAAACCACCCGCCCGGTGGGATACGTGGACCACAGCAAATGGCGCAATTGCGCGTGGGAAGAGTTTCCCCGAAGCCGGGTAGTCCCTTTGGCGGCCGAGACTGGCTTCGTGCCGCCCAACTCTCTCCTGATCGGTTACACTCGAGGGACCAACGGCTCCGTCGAGGCGCGCCTCCTGACCGAACCCTCCCGCGCCGATTCACCGCGCTACGTTGTCCGCATCAATCCCGTCCTGGGTCGTGTTATCTCTGTTGTTCCGGAGGGCATGAAGTTATGACCGCCAGCCAAGCCCAAGGTGCCGCCGAATCGAAACGCTCCGATTACCAAATTCCAGGGCAAGCGCGCAGCCATGCACCTAATCGGGCCTGGATCGAGTTGGGCCACCAACAAGCGGATGGCCGGTGGCTGGTGCGCGATGTCCTGGTATGGATCGTTCGTTTCACGCTGCCGGCCGCGTGGATCGATCTGGCCGTGTCGGACCACTCAGGCGAGGTGGTCCGCGTCAGCAAATCGCGCGGCTACGTGCTGCGTTACCAAAACTCGCAGGAACCGATTGTCCCATGAACCAAGCCTCGGATTCCCCCGAACAGCCCCACCCCCAAGAAACGTCCGCGGCGCCCTCGCCTCCATTGCCGCCGGAGATCGAAACCGGGCGCCGGGTCATCATGGAGACCTTGGGGCGAGACCTTGAGGCGCGCGGTTCGGCGAATGCCAGGGCCTTCCTGCCGAAGCAGGTCAGGCTCAAGCATGAGCGCACCGGCCCGTCCGGAGCATTGCGAGTGGTCTCGTTCAACATTTTCAGCAGGTTCTCGACCTATTCGGCATCCTACAACGCCCGCAACGCTCAACAGAATTCAATGTTGCTTCAGGCCTGGATCAAGGGCGCGGGCAATGAGCTGGCGCAAGACGAAGCCGTTGCCATTGCCACCAAGGCTCTCAACCCGCCCCCTCAGGCGGTCTTGGAAACCGCTCAGTACGATGAGGCGGGCGGAGAGCCTTTTTTCCTCGTCCGTTGGCGCCATGTTCACGAGAACGTCCCGGTCGAGCGGGATTTCATCCAGGTTTTGATAAATGGCCAGAGCCGCCGCATTTTTGCCTGGCATCGGAAATGGCACGAAATCAACCAACAAGCAACCGAACGATGAGGCCGGCCCTTTGTCTCGCTCTTGCCAGCGTTGTCGCGGGAGGTTCGTGCGCAGCCAGGCGCTCCCAGGCCCTGTCCTCAACCCAAAATCAAAATCCTTCGGTCAAGACTCAACGGCCCAATTCCAATGCGCCCATTGCCATGATCAACCCGGAAGCCCTCCGCCGCGTCATAGACGAGCAGGGTGTGCTCGCCGTAGTCCAGATAAAACAGGTCCAGGTTCAACTCGGCGGAACCCGAAGCGAACACGTCGAGATCACCGCCGAGACTCTGGACACGCTCTTCGGCGCTCCCAGGCAGGTCTTACAACTTCGCCGCTATACCAGCAAAGGCGACACTCTCCTCCGTTTGGGATGCGAATATGTTGTTGCCGCCGTGCCCAACCCCCGATACGGCGATGCAATGCAACTTGAAGATTTCGTCCCGACTAGCGACAACCAGCGCGCGGAGTCGGCCGCGCAACACCGTGCCTTGGTCCAATCCGTCATCGACCGAGGCGCAAAACGATAGAAAGGACCTTTTATGCCACAACTCGTTGTTTCTGGCGCCATGCTGACCTGCCCCTTTGGGATGGCCCCAAGCTCCCTGAACGTCCTTCCCATCAACCGAACTCTGTGCGGCACTCCCGCCGCCAACATCATGGACCAGAAACCGTTTGTGAACATCCCGCCCTTCGGCATGTGCATGTCGCTGGCCAATCCCGCCGTGGCCTCCGCCACCGCTGCGGCGATGGGCGTGCTTACGCCCATGCCCTGCACCCCAGTCGTTCCAGGCCCGTGGGCGCCAGGCTCGCCGACGGTGTTGATCGGCAACATGCCAGCGCTTAATAACACCTGCATGTGCAATTGCGCATACGGCGGCGTGATCTCGATTGCATATCCGGGCCAAGTTACCACCACGGTGACGTAGCTCGAATGTTTCATGCCACGAACAAAACGGCAGCAATCTAGAGGCAGGGCGCCCAGTCTTCGGCGCGCCGCCCGGGTAC
>JBJKSV010000152.1:0-5321 GCA_046703605.1 Limisphaerales bacterium | reverse complement strand
CAAGTAGAGGGTGCTCACGATCCCGATCGCCAGCAGAATCGACCGGGGGATGACGCGTCCCGGCTCCCGCACCTCACCCCCAATGAGGCAGATGTTGTAATAGCCTCCGTAGTCGTAGGCGGCGATGAGCGTTGCGGCACCCAGCCCGGAGAAGAACGAGGTCGAGAGCTTCCAGGCCCCCGGCGGAAAACTCAAGGCCCGGGCGGGATTCAAGTGCGTCAGGCCACCGAACACAATCACCAGGATCGTGCCCATCACGAGGAAGAGCATGGCCGTGGAAATCCGCCCGATGGAGCGAATGTCCCGGTAGAGCAGCAGCGTGGCGATAGCACACACCCCGGCGGCGGCCCCCTTCACCTCCAGCGGCGTCAACGGCGCCAGGAACCTGGCGTATTCGGCCAACCCCACCGCACCGGACGCAATGCTCAACGGCGAAACAACAACACTCTGCCAAAGGAAAAGGAAGCTCATCAGCCTGCCCAGGCTGTTGCGACCAAAGGCTTCCAGAAGATAAGTGTACGGCCCGCCGGAGTTGGGCATCGCGGCGCCCAATTCCGCCCAGACCAGGCCGTCGCAGGCGGACAGGCAGGCGCCCAGCACCCATGCCACGAGCACCTGCGGCCCTCCCATCGCCGTCAGCGCCAGCGGGATGGTAATGAACGGCCCAATCCCAACCATGTTGAGAATATTGGCGCCGCAGGCCTGCAACGTCCCCAACTCCCTCCGCAGACCTTTGGTTTCGGGAGTTGTGGCACGCTCACCTTCGACCTCTGAGTGGTGTGTTGCCAAAACAGGTGCAAACGCTCAAGACCTATCTCAAGCCGTATGCGTGCCTGAATCGTCCGCCAGCCGGCTCGGAAAATCAAATGGCTTTTTAGGTGATTTCCTATTGGCTATTAGTTTGCTGCCAGGCATTCTTTGACCCTGAATGCCAGCGCAGTTGAACCAGTTTGAAGAAGTCCGGAACAGTTCGAGTCGATCTGAGGGCCCTCCCAATCTCTCTTCCTGCCGCCCCCGAGGTTTGCACCGCGCTTGCGAGATCCGGAGCCGCCGCAAACGAACTCAAAGCCATCGGCCTGCCCTTTGCGCCCTTTGCGCTTCTTTGCGGCCAGTACCCTCGTGCCGCAATGGTTTGGCCCGTCTTCTGCTTCACCCATCTCTCGGTTCAGAAGCATTCAGACATAAGCCAACTCACACCGGCTCATTTTAAATGGCAAATCGCAAATCAAAAATCGCAAATCCCGTCCTGGTTCTATGCATCGTTCGAAACTCGCAATCGTCTTTTGCGCTTTAGCCCTGGCTGGCGGCCCCCTTTGGGGCGATACCTTGACCTTTATTGCCCAAGCGGATCAAAACGGCACTGTCAATTACGACTGGTTCGAGATCGGAAACTGGTTCCTGTCTGACGGCAACGGCGGCCTGGTGCGGGCCGGACGGCTCCCCCAGGCCGACGACACCGCGATCATTACTGGAGCCGTAAACGCCGGCCAGGGGACCGTACGCGTTCAGAGCTTGGTGGCGAGCGCGAACGCCACGATTACTAATGGGACTTACTCAGTCGAGGATGTCCAAATGTTGGACGGCAGCAAATTTGGAGACACAACGCTGTTCCTCCTCGGAAAGATGGATGTGGCCGGCGCCAACTGCGTCTTGGCCAATACCGACCTGACCATCCTTTTCACCGCCACATTGACCATTGGCTCGACGCAATCCCTGACCGCCGCCGACCTCACGCTCAGCGGAGGCTCTTTCATCAAGAACATGGGCCGCATGGCATTGACGGATGGCTCCCAACTCCTCACTGGGGGAACTCCTCAAAGTGAAATAGACGTTCAGCCGGGAGCCACACTCGATAGTGCCGGGCTTTGTGTCGTGCGCGGTTCGGCTGACAATCCGCTAGTCCTCGACAATAGTGGCATCATTCGTTCAACGGGCGGCGCTTTGCATTTTGAGGATGGCATCGACTGGCGCTGCAGCGCTGGTTCGCAGTTCTTTAACCCCGCCGCATCCAATGCCCTGATTTCTATTGAAACTCCTTTCACGGTTGACACGGGCACCACGAGCATCTTCATCGGGCCGGGCACGGGCCTCCTGAGCGTCGGCGGGACACTCAACGGCACGCTGCAACTGGGTGGCAACGACCCTCTAGGCCAGTCCTTTTTCCCGGGGAATCTGGAGGTCTCCGGGCCGGTTGCGGGCGCCGGAGAGCTTCATGTCGAGGGGATAACCGGCCAGCAGAGCCTGCTCACCTGGAGTGACGGCGCCTTGAGCCTTTCGAATATCGTCATTGACGCGAATGGGCAGATGCTCATAGCGGGTGACGCCAATACTCCCCGGCACTTGTCGGGATGCAACCTCAGCAACTCGGGGCTTTGCACCCTGCTCGGTGGCGGCCTGGCCCTGGATGATGCGGCCCAGTTCAACAATCTGTCCAACGGCCTCTTCCAGATCCAAAACGACGGCGTCTTCACCTCGGCAGGCGCCGCGCCCGGGCTGTTCAACAATCTGGGCAGCCTCGAAAAGACCAGTCCGGGACGCACGCAGTTCGGCACCCAAGGCGCGAATTCCGGCCCGGCCTTCAACAACAATGGCCTTGTCGATGTCGAAAGTGGTGAATTGTGCCTGCTGGGCGGGGCCAGCGCCGGAGAGTTCCAAACCGCCACTAATGCGACGCTGTGGTTCTGGGGTGGGACTCATTCGCTGCAAACAGGCGCCGCGCTGACCGGCCCCGGCATTTTTCAGGTCGAGCAGGGACTTGGCCCTGCGACCCTCTCCGTTGCGGATGGCGTGACCGCAGACGAACTCGAGGCCGGTTTGAATGGGTCAGTCTTGGGAGTGGGCAGCGCCACACCTAACCCGATTCGAATTCAAAACCTCTTCCTGCAAGCCAACGGCATGCTCACCAACGGCAACTTCGCCCTGGGGAGCGCTCAGACGCTGGACAGCGCCAGTTTCGCGGATTGCGCCGTCACAGTATCGAATTCCATGGTTATAGCGGAAACAAATTGCGTGTTGGATTCCGCGGCGGTCACCATTCTGACCAACGCGACGGCCAGCCTGGTTCAGATTACCCCAAGCGCGGCGGCCGGCCTGACCTTAGCATCGGGGTCTTTGTTCGACGTTCAAGGCCAGATCAGTCTCACAAACGGCACGTTCCTCAGCGGTATGGGCCTGCCGGCAAGCACGCTCCGGATTTGGGCCGCGAGCGCGCTGCTCGCCAATGGCCCCGCGTGGGTGAGCGCCTCAACCAATGGCAGCCTTGTTATTGACAACAGCGGCACAATCCAGGCAGGGCAGGGGACTCTCGAGTTCGATGGCGGCATTCAATGGCAGAGCAGCGGCGGCACCAGTACATTCCTGGCTGCGGCGCCGACCGCCCTCATCCAATTCCTGGGCCAGTTCAATGCGGACCATGGTGTGACTGCGATCTTCCAAGGGCCTGGCACGTGCAAGCTGGGCGGAAGCGCCACCATCGACGGCAAGGCCCAAGTGGGCGGCACGAACCCTGAAACGCAGGCCTTTGCCCCAGGTGCCATTGAAATCGCCGGCCTGCTGGGAGGGTCAGGCAGCCTGACTGTTCTGGGCAGCCAATCAAGTGGCAGTGTCTTGACCTGGTCGGCCGGGAGGATTGGCCTGAGTTCGCTGGTGATTGGTCGAAGCGCGAAAATGCTCATCGGCCCTCAGGGCTCCAGCCCTCGCACGCTCACCAATTGCGCCCTCCGCAATGACGGCTCCATCATCTGGAGTGGGGCCGATGGCATTCTCGCCGGAAATGGAGCGGTGCTTAATAACTCGAGCACGGGGCTGATTGAAGTTCAGACCGATACGACATTGGGCTTGCTCACTAGCCAGGCCCCGCAATTGGTCATCAATAACCCGGGCACATTCTTGAAATCCGGCGGAAGCGGAACCTCCTCGTTCTCGGCGGATTTCAACAACACGGGTCTGCTCCACATTCAGAGCGGCAATTTGCACTTCAATGGGGTCTGGCAGCAGACCGCCGGGGGTACCGTCGTGGACACGGGCGCCATCCTGGGCGCCGGGACACTCGACGTGCTGGGAGGGACCCTCTCCGGCGGCGGCATGCTCAATGGTTTTCTGAGCAACGCCGGCACCGTGGAGCCGGGTGTCTCGCCGGGAACAATGACCATCACTTCTCCATATAATTACCAGCAGTCCTCTGCGGGCACACTCACGATTGAGATTGGCGGGGCCACCCCGGGCGCGCAATATGACCAGCTTGTTGTTGGAGGCGCCGCGACGCTCGATGGAACTATCGACGTCCATTTGATCAATGGCTTCGTCCCCAAGGTGGGCGACACATTCCAGGTACTCACCTGCGCCTCACTGACCGGCTCTTTCTCCGGTCTCGCCGGGCAATCTCCTCCCGGCACTGTCTGGGTGCCGCACTATGCCGACACCGGAGTGACTTTGACCCTCGCCACGGGGGTGACGGCGGAAAGCCCCGTCATTACGGACGGCAAGGTAGGTTTCTTTATTGACACACAGGCGGGCTTGACTTATTTGGTTCAGGCGACAGAGAGCCTGAACCCGCAGGACTGGCAAACGCTGGCCACGCTGCAAGGGGATGGCACCAGAAAGAGTTTTTCGGACCCTGTCGTGCTGCCCCAGCGCTACTACAGGGTCATAATTCAATAACCGCTTGCATACCGCTTGCCTAAAATGTTACCCAATTCGAAAGCTAAAACGACCATGACCACCGCAAATCCAAATACGAATTCGAATTCGTCTCCGAACTCTGCAAAGAACGTCCTCAACGCCGACGTCGAAATCAAAGGCAGTCTGAAGTTTTCCGGTGAACTTCACCTCGATGGCAAAGTCGAGGGAGAAGTCCAAACCGAAGGGATGCTGAATGTGGGCGAGACAGCCGTGATTAACGGAAACGTGACCGCCGGCAACGTCACCGTCCGCGGTAAGATCCATGGCAACATCGTCGCCAAGGAAAAGGTTGACTTGAAGGCCAAGGCGGAGCTGTTCGGCGATCTTCGCGCCTCCCGCCTCGCTATCGAAGAGGGGGTGACCTTTGTCGGAAAGACCGAGGTCAACCCAAACAAAGTAGCTCCCGCCGCGCCTCAAGCCCGTCCGGCGGAGGTAACCCGCCCCCTCGACCTCTCCCGGGTCGGCGCCCGGTGATTTTGAATACGCCTCCTCCCGCGGCGGTCTATAAGGCAAATGGGTTCCCTTTGCTTTTACCGCCGTATTCTCGCGCTCTCGTCGGCCCTGCTGTTTGTTACCGCGGCCCGTGCCCAGAGCGGGCTTGTCCAGTTGCGCGTGGACGCCACCGACCTCTCTCGCAGACT
>JBJKSV010000151.1:0-7712 GCA_046703605.1 Limisphaerales bacterium | reverse complement strand
GGGGCCTGGCTTGGTGATTTTCGACGCCCACTACGGCCCCGGCAGCACGATTGATTCGCCCCCCGACGCCGGCGACCGGCATGTCCCGGCGGTGGAGATCCCAGCCCTCAATGAGGTGATCTCCAATCTGGGCCTTCAGGGCCTGAGCCTTGAACAAACCCTCCAGCGAGTCCAGGCCTTCTTCCAAAGCCACTTTACTTATAGCTTGGACGAGGAACAGAATTTCTCTCTCCGGCCCGGTCAGACTCCTATCGGCCGGTTTCTCCTGCTGACCCGGCGCGGCCACTGCGAATACTTCGCCACAGCCACGGTCCTGTTGCTTCGGCGGCTCGGAATCCCTGCTCGCTACGCCGTTGGTTATGCCGTTCACGAGGCTCGAGGCGATGGCAATTACATTGTCCGGCAGCGCGACGCCCACGCCTGGTGCCTGGTTTGGAACAGCCAAACTCGGCTTTGGCAGGATTTCGATACCACTCCGGGTTCCTGGATTACAGACGAGGAAGCCCAGGCCGGTTCCCTCCAGTGGCTTTCGGACCTGTTTTCCAATATTGGTTTTGAGTTCTCAAAGGTCCGCTGGGGCCAGACTCACCTCCGCAAATACATCCTAATGGCGCTGGCGCCCGTGATTGTCATCTTGTTCTTTCAAATCCTGCTCCAGGCAAGACGGCGCAACCGGCCCCGCTCAACCAAACAGGCCGAGGAGACCCCGTTTCCCGGCTCAGACTCGGAGTTTTACGAAATCGAGAAGAAGCTCGTCGCCCATGGCCTCCCGCGGCAGCCGGGCGAACCGCTCACGCTTTGGCTGCAACGCGCGTTTTCAGACCCTCGGCTCCAAGCCCTGGAACATCCTTTGAACCAGTTGCTGGAGTGGCACTATCGCTACCGGTTCGACCCGCTGAGCTTGACCCAGGCGGAGCGGCAGGCGCTCCAACGCCAAACCGCCACGTGCCTGGCGCAACTCGACCGGGCCTTCAGCCCCGCCCCCTCAGCGCTGCGGCTAACGGTAAATGGCCCAGGCGATTCCTGAACTGGAGGCCATGAGCAGGGCGGCCGCCAACAGCAGCAACACCACCACGCCTAGCGGAATCAGCAGCCACTTCTTTTCCTGCCGGCACAACTCCAGAAATTGTCTCATCATTGAGCGCATCAACGGCCCGAATCTATGCCGCCGACGAGGCTTCGGCAAGCCTGCATTGGCAGCGAACCGGACGGTTATGTCGGTATTCGCACTGCCGATGACGAGGATGTCAGCTTTGGACATAACTTCAAGCCAGGGATGAAACCTGCGACTCGCCGCTTGGCTTGAGTCAGTTTTTCTGTGGCAATGGAGCTTTCTCAGGTCCGCGGCCTGGCATCTTCTTGTCAATCGCCGCAATGGCCGCCTGGGCGGGCCGAAACGCGGGTTCAAGCCGCAACACGGTTTCGAATTCTTTGCGCGCCTCATCGACCCGCTTCCGCTGCAGGTAAGTCATCCCGAGATTGAAATGGGCCTGCCAGTAATCGGGTCTGAGTTCAACCGCCTTTTGGAAATGAGACAGAGCCTCACCCATGCGGCCGGCCTTCTGGAGAGCCGTGCCGAGGTTGTTGTGGGCGGAGGCGTAGTCGGGCATGATTTTCACGGCGTCCTGGAACTGTTGGATGGCCTCATCGATGTGTCCAACCTGCATAAGGGCGTTCCCCATGTTGTTGTGGGCTTCGACGTAGTTTGGGAAGATGCGCAACGCCTTTTTGTATTCCAGAATCGCTTCGTCGAATTTATGCATCCGAGCCAGGGTCAGTCCGAGGTTGTAATGGACATCCTCATCGTTGGGGTTCAACTGCGCGGCATTGGTGAGGACCTGCAGCGCCTCTTCCGGTTTGCCTTGGCTGAGAAGATCGGTGCCTCGATTCATTTGAGACAAAAACTCCCGTTTCTTGTCAGTCGCCGGAGGAGGATTCGGGACCGATGGCGCTTGAGGTGACGGCGTGGATTCGGCTTGGCCCACATCAAATAAGGGGGCGTTCGCGCCACCCGAATGCCGCCAGACGCCCAGGGCAAACCAACCGCCAGCGCCGAGCAGACAAACAGCGGCTGCCACGACTGTCAGTTTCAAACCGAGCCCCCGGGCAGGTGGAGGCGTGGCCGGGGGAGACCCCTGACTGCTTTGGCGCTGATGTGAATGCCGGTGCCGCTTGTGCTTTGGTTTCATGCCTGTCCACAGCATAGTAGCCGGAGTTGGCCCGACGGCAATGAAAGACCTGTTCTTGCCACCGCCCGAAAAGGGTTTATTCTGCGAGCATGCGGCTGAATCGGCTCATGTTGTTGATTGTGGCGCTCTCCTCGATAGTTCCGGTCGCCGGGCGTGGCCAGGATTTGCGGGCGGAGCGCAGGATGTTTCTTGAAGCTCGCGCAAAGGCGGAGGAGGGGAACGCGCAAGCGCAGTTTTCTTTGGGCGGCCTTTACGCTGCCGGCAAAGGCGTGAAGCGAGACCCGCGCAGGGCCGCCGAATGGTATCGCAAGGCGGCCGAACAAGGATTGGCCGGGGCGCAGTATGCCCTCGGGCTGGATTACCTTCACGGCAATGGGGTGGACGCCAACCAGGCCGAAGGGGTGAACTGGTTGCGAAAGGCGGCAGATCAAGGCATGGCGCCGGCGCAACTGGAACTGGGCTACTGCTGCGCCGAAGGGCGCGGTCTGGACGAGGACGATGTGGAAGCGGCCAAATGGTATCGTCGAGCGGCCCAGCAGGCCAACTCGGACGCCCAATATCGGCTGGGAGTCTGCTATCTGAATGGGACAGGCGTCGCAAAGGACACCGCCGAAGGCATCAAGTGGATTCGAGCGGCGGCCGAGCAGGGGTTCGGGTTGGCGCAGGAAAAGCTTGGCGTATGCTACGAGAGGGGCCAGGGCGTGAGCAGGGATTACCTGGCCGCTTACAAATGGCTAAACTTGGCCGCCGGTCAGGCCGGTGACGAATCCTGGGATGCCAAAGTCGAGCTGGCAAAGGTCGAGTCTCATCTGACTCCGGCGCACGTTGCCGAGGCGCAACAATGGGACAGCAACTTCAGGCCAGGCCACCCCGGTTCTCCTCCCGAGGCGCCCGGGGCCTCGAGTCCCACGCCCGTCGCCGCTGATTCCAAGACAGGTCTGGTCGATGTGAAGGCGGTGGAGCAGAGCGGGGACATCTTTGTGGACGGGGCCTTTGTGGGCAACAGCCCGGCCAGGGTAAGACTTGGCGCCGGCAAGCACACCATCGAGATCAAGAAGCCCGGCTTTAAGTCTTACAAGAGGGACATCATGGTCAGCGCCGGCTCTGAGTTGACCCTGCGCCCGGGTCTGGAGAAGGAGTAATTTTACATTGCAATTTTCTCGCCCTGCCGTTTAGATCAACGGCATGGGTCGCGCCTACCTATTCGAGTGCGCTCGTTGCAGCTACCGTGTAGCGGTAGCCGGCGGCGTTGACCGCGGAGCGCATTGCTTCGTGCAGACGATTCATTGCCGCGACTGCAGAATCCTGGTGGATGTTCCTATCCGTGTGCGCGTTGCCGACCATGAAATCCAACAACCCTACCGGCTCTGGCCCAGAAACATGCTGGCCTTCCCCCGAGCGGTTGAGCCATCCCCGCACCTTCTCTGGCAAAACCGCCTGGCCTTTGGCGGTTCTTTCAAATGGAAGTGGGTCAATGTCGCGCTGCGCTGCCCTGTCTCCAGGTTCCACCGGGTTGAGACCTGGCAGGAGCCTGGCCGATGCCCTCGTTGTGGCACGTACCTCGATCGGGCCTTGACCCCCTCCCGCGTGTGGGACTGAGGCCGGCCTCGGGGGCGGTGCTCGCTGCCATTTAGCTTGAGTGGCAAAGGCCTCTGCTCCTTGCTCTTGCTCCTATTCTTTGCTCATGCTCTCCCTCTTATTCCACGAGGGCGAGCAAAGACAAAAAGGCACGAAGTCCCGAAGTCATTTAGACTTGATGCCGCGCCCCGGCGCCTTGGGACTTGGACCGGAACCGGGGTTTCATTAGAGTTCGGGCAATTTATGAAACGATCTCTTGGCGCAAAAACCCTAATCTATCCAACTCCGGTCCTCGTGGTGGGGACCTACGACAAAGAGGGCAGACCTAATGTCATGACCGCCTCCTGGGCGGGCATTTGCTGCTCCCAGCCGCCGTGCGTCGCCGTCTCGTTGCGCTCGGCCACCTATTCCTATGCCAGCCTCCTGCACCGGAAGGCCTTCACCCTGAGCATCCCCTCAGACGATTATGTCAAGCAGGCCGACTATTTCGGACTGGTTTCCGGGCGAAACACCGACAAATTCGCCGTCACGAAACTGACGCCGGTCAAGAGCAAGCTCGTCAACGCCCCTTACGTGAAGGAGTTCCCGCTGGTGCTCGAATGCAAAGTCGTGGACATCACCGAACTGGGGATGCACACCCAATTCGTCGGCGAGGTCTTGGATGTCAAGGCGGACGAGGAGGTACTTGGCCAGGACGGCGCGGTGCGGATCGAGAAGCTCAGGCCGCTCATTTATACCCCGGACACACAAGAATACTTCAGTGTGGGCAAATTCGTGGAGAAAGTATTCTCCGCCGGAAAAAGCATCTGACAGTCCGCCCGGCCTCGAGTTGGTGGTCGCGCGCCAAGACGTGACAAGCAATCTGTGCTTGAACTTGCGCGCGCGCCTCTCTATTCTGTGCGCTGCATAACGCAAACTAAAACACTAACAACGAATACCGAGAATCAGCTATGTCCAAGAGACCCCTCAATGTCGGTTTGGTCGGCGGCGGCAAAGGCGCCTTTATCGTTCAGCCCCACCAGAAAGCAATCCATTTTGACGGCACGCGCCGGGTAACGGCCGCCGCGCTCTTCCCCGATCCGAAAGTCGCGCTCGAGGAGGCCGAGAATTGGCCTTACCCGATCAAGGGCTACGGCTCTTATGACGAGATGATCTCCGCCAACGCCAAGCTGCCGGAGGAGCAGAAACTCGATTACGTCGTCATTGTCACCCCCAACCACGTCCACTACGACCCCGCCATGAAGGCCATCAAGGCCGGCATTGCGGTCTTCTGCGAGAAACCGCTCTGCCTCAATCTGCGGGAGGCCGCCAACCTCGTGAAAACGGTGCGCAAATGCCAGGTCCCCTTCGGAGTCGCCCACACCTACCTGGGACATTGGACCACTCGCTTTGCCCGCTACATCGTCCAGGCCGGCCTGTTGGGTGACATTCGCTGGGTCGATTCCTATTACCTCCAGGGCTGGCTCGCCACCAAGCTCGAAGCTACCGGCCAGATGCAGGCAAGTTGGCGCACCAACCCCAAGCTCGCGGGCGGCTCCGGTTGCGGCGGCGACATCGGCACGCACGCCCTCATGCACCTGCGCTATATCACCGGATTGGATGTGGTGCAGTTGTCCGGCCAATTGGAGACCTTTGTCGAAGGTCGCCCGCTCGATGACCACTTCACCACCTACTGCAAGCTGAGCAACGGCGGTAAGGCCCTGGTTCGCGCCTCCCAGATTTCCATCGGCCACAAGAACGACCTGGGCATCGAAATCGCCGGCACCAAGGGCAGTCTGCACTGGAGCCAGGAGCAGCCCGAATCGGTCACCGTTTGCCTCAGTGGCCAGCCGGACATGGTCTATTGGCGTGGCGCCGTGACTCCCGGCGACGGTTTCCTGCCCAAGAATGTCCCGGCGGACCTTATGGCCGAGCCGACCATTCCTTCCGGCCATCCCGAAGCGTTCCACGATGCCTACGCCCGGCTCCATCGCTGCTTCGAGGCCGACGTCCGCAAATGGAAAGCGGGCCAAGCCTTCAAGTGCGACGGCTCAAAATACGCCAATGTCGAAGACGGCTGGATGGGCATTGCCTTCATCGAGACCGCCGTCAAAAGCAGCAGGAGAAAAGGCGCCTGGACTGCTATGCCAAAGCCGCTCTAAGCCGCTTACAGTCAGACCGCGCCAAGCCTGCGGGAGTTCCTGGGCGCATTATGAACGCCGCAGTCGGCACCACCTCGCTGGTGGCGCGACCCTAGGCCACAGGATGCGCACCGCCGCTGTCTGCGGCGGCCTTCCAGCGTTGCCGCAGAGCCTCGTGAAGGCGTTCCTTGAACTCGATGGGCAGTTCGTAAGGCTGCCCCTCCTTGTAAAGTCGGATCGTCTTTCGGATGTTGTCCACGACAATCTGACACGGATTGCAGCCGGCCAAATGTTTCTCGAACTCCTCGCAGATGGCCGGATTGACCTCGCCATCCACGTATTCGTTGAGCATCGCCAGTAGTTCTTCGCACTTCATGAAATCGGCTCTCTCCAACTACAGAGCCGCCATTGCCCTAAAGGTTACAGCCAAGCCGCGCAACCGCCACCCCCTTCCGGCGAGCGGCCACCAAATTCTCTTTCTTTCTGGCCGGGAATCGCGTACTTATACGAGTGTTGTGTATAGGATTTTCTTAATTTCTGTATTGGTAGTGACTGGACTGGCGCCATTGGCCACGCTGGCTGACACTTACAAGCTCACTTCGGGCCGGGAGATTAGCGGCGAGGTGCTTCCCAGCTCGGCCAATGACCTGGGAATCACTATCAAGACTGGCGACGAGCAATATCAACAGGTCTCCTGGGCAAGTTTCTCCCAGGAGGCGCTCAAGGAGCTGGCCAAGAACAAAAAGCTCGATCCGTTTGTCTCTCCGTTCATTGAGGTCACCCAGGCGGAGAGAATCAAGAGAACCGAGGTTCACATCAAACCGCCACCTCGGCTGGAACGGCCCGCGGCCCAATCCCTTCTGGGCGCACTGTTCTCGTCCGGGATTGGCCTCTTCGTTCTTTTCGTTCTTTACGTGGCGGCCATCTATGCCGGCTTCGAAGTAGCCATCTTCCGCGCCCGTCCCCCGTTGCTGGTGGCCGGCCTTTCGGCCATTCCATTCCTGGGTGTGCTGGCCCCCATCGTGTTTTTGTCTCTGCCCACCCGAACCAAACCCGCCGAGGCACCGATTGAAGAAGCGCCAATGCCCGCCGCCGAAGTTAGCGATAATGCCGTTCCGGCGACCAATGACGACAATCCGATGCATGCCTCCGGCGCGCAACACCCGTCCGCCCTGCGCCTCGCCCATTCCACTGCCGCGGAGACGTCCGCCGCACCCCCGCCTACCCAGACCTTCCAGCGGGGCCAATTCACCTTCAACCGCAGGTTCTTCGAAACCAAGTTCACCGGCTTCTTCGGGGTCGTCCGCCGCGATGCCGACAAGGATATGCTCCTGGTTATTAAGTCGGCCCGGGGCGAATACCCCGGTCAGCGCATCACGCGAATTGCCCCTAATGACCTCCACCTGCAGATCCTGCGCGGTGGGGTAACCGAAGAGGTCATGATTCCTTTCCAGGAGATTAGGGAAATCCAGTTGAAACACAAGGACGCCAACTAACGCACCCCTCAGATTCTGCCGCATGCCTCAGCAATTTGGCTCATTCACCGCCAGCGAGCTTTACTGTCCCAAGTGCAAACGCGCGCAACCCGTGCGCGAACGCCTTTTGCTGGTGTTGCCTTCCGGCGAGCTCTACGAGTTCCTGTGTTCGCAATGCGCCACCTCTCTGGGCAAGCGCACCATTTCAGGCCCAGCCATCGCCCCTCCCTCTCAGCCGCCTCTTCGCCGGCCCTCAGCCCAGCGCCGGCGCCAGGCACGCTAGTGGCGTGAAACGTAAAACGTGAAATCTGAGGCGCCCATGGCAGGACGGAGATCGCGAGATGGGACTC
>JBJKSV010000150.1:0-6236 GCA_046703605.1 Limisphaerales bacterium | reverse complement strand
GGTTGGAGGCGATCCACCCGGAGGATCGCGAGCGCGTGGCGCAGGCGATGTACACCCGGCAGTTCGCGGGCGAATACAGCCAGGAATATCGCATCGTGCGGCCCGACGGAACGTTGCGCTGGATTCGCGACCGCGCTTTTCCGATCCGGGACAGTTCAGGCAGGGTGATCCGTATCGTGGGCATCGCCGAGGAAGTCACGGAGCGCCGCCGGCAGGAGCGCGAGATTCTTGAAATCAGCGACCGCGAGCAGGCGCGCATCGGCCAGGACGTTCACGACGGGCTATGCCAGCAGCTTATCGGGATGGGGTTCAGGCTCAATTCCCTGGAGCAGACCCTCGGTTCGCAGCAGCGCCCGGAAGCGGCTGTGGTGGCCCAGCTCGGCGCTCTGCTCGACCAAGCCATTGATGAATCGCGGCGGGTCTGCCGCGGGCTTTACCCGATTCGGCTGGGCACGCAGGGCCTCCAGGCGGCGCTGGGTGAATTGGCAGCCGGCACGCGCGAGCGGTTTGGCGTCGAATGCGCCTGCGGGCCGGATGGGGAGGCGCCCCGGTGCGACGTGGCCACCGCCACGCACCTCTACCGGATAGCGCAGGAAGCGGTGAATAATGCGCTCAAACACAGCGGCGCCCGCCACATCTCGATCTCGCTGGCAGCGTCGGAGGGGGCAATCGCGCTGGAAATCAGGGATGACGGCAAGGGGTTTGGCCCCTCGTCGCGGAAAGAGGGCGGGATGGGACTGCACATCATGGATTACCGCGCCCGGCTGATTGGCGGCGTGTTGGGCTTGCGCAGCGACACTTCGGGCACCGTCGTCTCCTGCCGGGTGCAGGCCATTCTATGAGCGAGCCGCTCAGATCTGGCAAAGAGGTTCGCATCCTCCTGGTGGATGACCACCCGGTGGTGCGGGACGGCCTGGCTGAAGCCATCAACCGGGAATCCGGCCTCAGGGTATGCGCGGTGGCCGAAGATCGGCAGGAGGCGCTCGATGCGGCGGAAAAGGCCAAACCGGACCTGGCGGTGATTGACCTGCTCCTGAAGAGCTCCAACGGCCTGGAACTGATCAAGGACCTTCACGCCCGCTGGCCCCGTCTTCTCATCCTGGTGGTGTCCATGCAGGACGAAACCCTCTATGCCGAACGGGTCCTGCGCGCCGGGGCTCGAGGTTACATTACCAAGCAGCAGGCGACCCGGAATATCCTGGCGGCCATCCGGAGGGTCCTTGACGGTGGCATCTATCTGAGCGAGAAGATGGCATCCAAAGTGCTGTCGCGCCTGGCGGCAAATCCCCAGGAGATTTCTGATTCGATTGCAGATCTCCTCAGTGACCGCGAGCTGCAGGTATTCGAACTCACAGGCATCGGCTTGGGCACTCGCGCTATCGCCGAACGGCTCCATCTCGACCTGCGGACAGTGGACACCTACCGCGGGCGGATCCGGGAAAAGCTCAAGCTCAAGGACGGCAGCGAACTGCTCCAGTTGGCCATTCGCTGGAACAGAGAGCAAGAGGGAGCCGGCCCGAGGTGAATTCAGAGGCATGGCAGGGTCAAAGTCATCGTCAGAGGGTAGAAACCAGACGCTCCTGCACTACGTGGCAGCGCCGAGGATTCACTTTTGTTTGCTCCTGCCCGCTGCCTGCGGCAAGATGATAGCGGATGTTTGCTGCCGGAGCGAGCCGTAACTTTATGCGCCTGGACCAGACCGAGTCATCTCGGTTGGTCTGGGCGTTTGTTATTTCCCTGGGCCTGCACCTCCTGTTTTTCGCGTCGTATGAAATCGGCGCCTCGTTCGGCTGGTGGCAGCGGCTGGAGTTGCCTGCTTGGATGCAGAGGCATGGCAAGCTTGCCCAGGTGCTAACCGAAAAGCAACGCCTTCACAAACCGCCTCCCGATTCTCAAATCCCGATGGTGTTTGTTGAGGTCAGCCCGGAGCAGGCCACTCTCAAGGCGCCCAAGGAGGCGAAGTTCTATTCCAACAAGAACTCGCTGGCGGGCAATCCCCACACCGAGAAGGACCTGGATGTTCCCCAGATCACCGGCGTCCAAACCAAGGAGATTAAGACCGAGAACGTACCCCATCAGAAGAAATTCACGCCGTTGCAGCCCCTGCCGCCCTCCAAACCCAAAGCCACACCGCCGGAAATCACCAAAACCGAACCTCCCAAGGAGCAACCGTCCAAGACCAAACCCCCGAAGCCGGAGGAATCCAAGCCGGTCCTGCCGAAACTCGAGCAACCCCTTGGCGACCTGGCCATGGTCAATCCCCAGCCGCCTCCGCAAGAGACGGCCCACGGCGAGCAGCCGCATACTCCCCCGCGCACGGTTCGGGAGGCCCTCGCGCAACGGCATCCCGACCTGACCCCGGGCCGTAAGATGAGGCAGGAAGGGGGAGTGAAGCACTATCTGGAACTCGGGTCGCTCGACGCCAAAGGGTCCCAGTTGGGCGAATACGATCAGCAATTGATTGCCGCCATCAAAGAACACTGGTACGACCTTCTGGACCAGCACGCCTACGCCTCCGATCGGCGCGGCAAGGTCGTGCTCCAGTTCAGTCTGCACGCTGATGGCAGCGTGACCGACTTGCACATCGCCGAAAACACCGTTGGCGTGGTCTTGGGCGAGCTCTGCCGGCGGGCGGTGTGGGACCCCTCTCCCTTCGCGAAGTGGCCGGCGAACATGCGCGCAATGATGGGCGATACCCGGAACGTGCAGTTTACTTTTTACTATAATTGAACTGAATAGATATGGAACCGTATGTATATGGCGTATTGATTCTCACCTCCGTGGTTGGCCTGGCCTTCATCATTGAGCGGGGCATCGCCCTGCGGCGGCGCAGGGTCGTGCCGCCGGAAATCGAGGCGGCGATTGAATCCTGCCAGACGCCGGAGGACGTGTCGATGCTGCGCCAGATTTGCCAGCAGCACAACTCGGCGCTGGGCCGGCTGCTCATCGAGGCCGTCGATCACCTCAAGTGGCCCAAGGCGGAGAATGTGGATGCGCTCCAGACGCGGGCCCGCCACGAGGTGGCGCGGCTGGAGCGCGGCCTGGTAGTGTTGGAGATCATTGTGGGCATCGCGCCTTTGTTGGGACTGGTGGGGACGATAGCCGGCATGATGACCCTCTTTGGCGACATCGGCCAGACCGGCCTGACGGAGGCCTCGCGTCTGGCCCAAGGCATTGCCCTGATCCTCAACGCCACGCTCATGGGGCTGCTCATTGCCATCCCTTCGCTCATTTTCTGGAGCTACTACAGCAAGAAGGTCGAGACCATCGCCATCGAGATGGAATCGCTCTGCGATGAATTCATTCGGCGTCAATACCGCCGGGAGGCCAAGAAGGCCAGGTAACCTATGCGATTCTACGTGCGCAAACGCCGGCAAGCCCCGGCCGTCATCATCGTCGCCCTGATCGACATCCTGATCGTGCTCCTGATTTTCCTCATGGTAACCACCACCTTTAAACAGCAGCCGGTGCTCAAGCTCGCTCTGCCCGAATCCTCACACGCCCAAAGACCCGGCGCCAGCGAACGCCCGCCCCTGCTGGTCAGCATCGATGCCCAAGGCAGTCTGCGCTTCGGCGCCGACGCAAGGCCCGTGACCTCCGAGGGCCTCGAGGCCGCCTTGGCCTCCGCCATCTCAAAGGACCCCGCCTCGACCCTGGCCATCAGCGCGGATAAAGGAGCGCCCTGGGGCCAGGTCGTGAAGGTCATCGACGCAGCCCGGAGCGCGGGGCTAAAAAGAGGGGCCATCAACGCGTTTATGAAGACAACAGGCCTGCCGCTGGATTGATGAGGCGCGGAGCTGATCCCGGAAGAGGAAACGCACGGGATTCTCGGGCGCCTGTTTTGGAGTCTATGACGAGAAAGGCTGGGGCTTAGTCGAGCCGGTGCATGGGGAGGTGCCTCGCGATGGGAGTTCGAGCGCCAACCACCCAGCCACGCCCACGCATGCTTCCCCTTTTCCGTGTACTCCGTGTATTCCGTGGTTGTCACTCTCTTCGATGTGATTGTCTGAGGCTCCCCTGACTAGCGATAAAGATGGCGGACCAGGCGGTTGAATGTCAGTCCCTGCACCAGAATTGAGAACACTACCAGGATGTAGGTTATCGCTACGATCAGTTCGCGTTCATCACTGGGAGGCAGTGATAACGCCATCGCGACGGAAAGGCCACCGCGCAGACCGCCCCATGTCAGAATGCGGATGGCGCCGGGGCTGAATTGGCACCAGGGGCGCATCAGCGAAATCGGAACGGCCACGCTGATCCACCTTGCCACCAGCAGCACGGGAATGGCCGCCAACCCGGCCAGGAGAAGCCTCCCGCTGAAGGAAAGCACGAGCACCTCCAGGCCGATGAGCACGAAGAGGACGGCGTTCAGGATTTCATCGATGAGCTCCCAGAAGGTGTCGAGGTGCTCTCGCGTCGTGACGGACATCGCGAAGCTGCGTCCGTGGTTTCCAATCAGGACGCCGGCCACGACAATGGCAATAGGGCCGGAAACACCGAGGGCCTCGGCCAGGGCATAACCGCCGCTGACCAACGCCAGCGTGAGCAGCACCTCAACCTGGTAGTTGTCCACGCTCTTGAGCATCACATAGGCGATCCAGCCCACTGCCAGGCCAAAAGCCGCCCCTCCAAAGGCCTCCTGCAGGAAGAGCGAACCGATGTGGCCAAGAGAGATCTTTGTCCCTTCCAGGGCGGCATCGGAGAGGAGGATAAAGGCCACGACGCCGATGCCGTCGTTGAAGAGAGATTCTCCCGCTATCTTGATTTTCAGCCTGGACGGCACGTTGCTGTGCTTGAGCATTCCAAGCACGGCGATCGGGTCGGTCGGGCTGACGAGGGCGCCGAAGAGCAGGCAAAAGCTGTAATCCAGCGCAAGGCCGACCCAATGCAGGGCGAAATAGATGCCCGTGCCGAAGGTCGCCGTCGAGTACAGCACCCCGATGAGGGCCAGCACGGAAATGACCAGCCGTTGCTCGCGCAGTTCGTTGAGGTTGATATGAAGGGCGCCGGCAAAGAGCAGGAAACTCAGCATCCCACGCAAGATGGCTTCGTCCAGGTGAACGGACTTGAGCAATGAGGCAGCCTGTTTTTCGAACCCAACGCCCAGGTGCCCCAGCCCGATTAACCCCAGGGAGACAACCAACGCGATCAGCATCACCCCGATAGTGGTCGGCAGGCGAATGTAGCGGAAGTTAACGAAGCTGAACAACGCGGTTATGGTAATGAGGGCGGCCCAGAGATTCATTGCTTGTCGTCGGAAGGCGCTGGCATCGCCCCATGAAAACCGATCCGGAGGGGGTAGTCCAGACCCGTTCAGGGCGCAAAGATGGGAATTCGACGAAGTGGCCGATTTAAGTGGCCGATAAAGTCGAGCGCACGCCGAAAAATCCGGTTCAGGAGCTGCCTTGCGTGGCGGCATTTGCGCTCTGGAAAAAGTGGGGTAAACTAGGGAGATCTCAATAGAGCACATTATGCATATCAAAAGAATCACTATGAAGAACGGAGCTATGGTCAAAGCGGCGGTGGTGGCGCTCACCCTCGGACTGGGCCTGATGGCGGCGCCCAAAACCTACGCGGCGGGCGGCAAGACTATGACGATAAAGGGCGAAGTCGTCGATTTGGTCTGTTACCTGGATCACGGCGCCCGGGGGGAAAAGCATAAGACATGCGCCGCCACGTGTATCAGCAGCGGCCTGCCGGTGGGCATTCTGAGCGGACACCAGTTGTACTTGGTCATCGGAGAGCACAAGCCGTTGAATAGTGTGCTGGCCAAGAAGGCCGCTGAAACCATCACGCTCCGGGGCAAGGTCGTGGAGCGCAACGGGATGAAGATGATTGAGAATGCCGAAATCCTGCCAGACTAGCCCGCGTATTCCGTGCCGCGAACACGATGCCGATAACCAGTGGGTAGGGCGAGCGGTCCTCTGCGCGCCGCCGTTTGGGCCGTGGGTAGGGCGAGCAGTCCTCTGCGCGCCGCCGCCTGCACAATTGGCGGCATTCCGCAACACTGGGGCGGGTGGAGGAATGCGATCCCTGACTGCGGGTGAATCATGAGCAGGGTCTCCAGCCTCTTGAGGCAGCCGGAGTACATCCATGTCGTACTCAACCATTTCCCGCTGATCGGGCTTTTTGTGGCCGTGCTGGCACTGGCGGCGGCGCTGGTCCTTCGAAACCGGCCGGCGGTGATCATCGGGTTGGTGCTTGTTGGATTGTTGTCGTTGTCCGCTTGGCCGGTT
>JBJKSV010000149.1:0-3171 GCA_046703605.1 Limisphaerales bacterium | reverse complement strand
TCGCCCTGGGATACTCTTTCCCGTTCCGCCAAAGCGGGGCTGATCAGGATCGCATTGTCCCACGTCAACATGCTGATCGGCTTTGGCATCTCCTGCAGCCATGGATTGTTCGCAAATCGCCCGTCCCACAGGTTCGGGTCCGGGCGGAAGACCAGCTCCAGACCCTTCGTTTTCGGTGGCAGGTTTGGAGGCTGCTTGGCAAGGCTGCCCAGGAATCCCCAACGCGCCATCTTTCCTGTATTCGCCGCGTTGACGGGCGGCCTGGCCGCCAAATTCGAGGCCCTGTTCTGCGGCGCTTGAGCGTGCGCCTCGGCTGCGCCGGCAGTCCTCGGTTCTGCTTCCCCTGACGTCGGCGTCGCCTTGACGAGCGTCACTTGCTTCGGTTTTGAGGCCGTGCCTTCGACCACTCCATCCTGCACCGCCTTGCGCCAGCCCTGTTCGAAGTCCTTCCAAAGCCCCTGCTGACGCCAATAATCGCGGACGAGCTTGTAGGAATTCGGCTGGGGCTGGAGTTCCTCCATAACCGCCAAAATCTCCAACTCCGAGTGCCCGTCAAAGAGCGGCGCGATAAGCGGTTGCTGAATCGTAACGGTCCCATCAAACGAGCGGATGTCGCCCCAGGTCTCCAGGAAATGGGTCTGCGGGATGTGCCATTCGCACAGGGCCGAGGTTTCGTTTTTAGCCAGACTGAGATGAACCGAGTGTTTGATCCGCTCCAGGTGGCCTCCAAAATCAAAATCCGCCGGGGCATCGAAAACGGGATTGCCTCCCAGAATCAATAAGAGATCCACCTTCCCTTGCTCGATATCCGCTAAAAGCCGGCGTAACGACTCCACCTGCTGCTCGGGCCTGAACTCGGAAGGGTCCGTGTAAGGCACCGTCGAGCCGGGATTGCCTAGGGCATTGTTGATGCGATGCTCCAATTCATGAAGATGGGGAGGTTGAAATTCGCCAACAGTGACCAGGCTCTTGCCGTGATGCGTCTGGAGATCGCTCATGACCCGCGCCATCCACTCTTGCGCCGGTCCATGTAGGGTGGGCGCTGAATGTGGAACGGGCAATCCCAATGCACCCGCCACAGACCACGCCGCCGCCTCAATGTCCCGTCCGCCCAACGGAAGCCGATTATCCGCCATCGAACCGGTCAGGCTCGGCGTGCTCTCCACCGAGTAGAGCCGATTCATCTTGGCCCCGTCTGTCACCACACGCCGGCCGTTCGAAAACTGGCGCGCGTAGCGCAGCCGGTCCGGATGGATCTGTAGAAAATCCGAGTCGATGGCCAGGATGACCTCGGCGCGCTCAAAATCGTAATGCGCCACCGCGTATTCTCCAAACGCCCGCTGCGCCCCCGCCAATGGATTGTCCCGGTTTACCGGTTCGTATTGGTGCCATTGCGCCTGCGGAAACTTCTTGAGTAATCGCCCAATTTGGCCGCTCATCGTCGGCGAGGTGGCTGTGCCGGTCAGAATGCGCAGACCAGCGCCCTGTTTGTTTTGCTGTTCCTGGAGTCGATTGTTTAAGCCATCCAGAAAAAGGCCCCAGGAACTCGGCTGGCCCAATTGGCTCACCGCTTGTGCCCGGTCGGGGTCGTAGAGGTCGAGCAGCGAGGCCTGAATCCAAATACTGGAGCCGCCCAAGCTCGCCGGGTGTTTGGGATTGCCATCCGCCTTGATCGGCCGCCCTTCGCGGCTCTTAACCACGATGCCAGTGCCGAAGCCGCCCAAGGGCATTGCGGTGGCAAAATAGAGCGGCTTCCCAAACACCAACCGCCGCGGTTGCTCCACATACGGGACGATCTCTGTCATGATCGGCTTCGTACAGCCGCTCGCCCCGGCCAGGGCTAGCGACGCCGCCATCAGCTTCAGAAAACTGCGCCGATCCACTGTTTCGGGCCATTCGCTGGCGCCGGAGGGAAATTCCCGTTCCAGCCATTGGCGGCTCTCAGGCGTCTCGATGATTTCCTCCAGGCTGCGCCAATATCGGCGTCCGCTCGACTCATTGAGCCGGGAACGGATCGTCCCTAAATCGAGGTGAGTTCGTTGGGGCTCTTTCATCTATGACAGGTGTCGCAATCGCGCATGGTTTTGGTATGAATGTGATATTGCTTAATAAGCTGTTCCCCTTTCTGGCGCTGGTTCGGACCAGGCTCCCAGTTCATGTCAAAGACCTTCGATTGTGGCCGCAGGTAAGGCGCCGGATCCGTGTGACAATTCATGCACCATTTCATCCACATCCCCTCGTGTTTCCAGGTCAGCGGCATGTCCTGTACCCGCCCATGGCAAGTGGAGCATCCCACGCCTTTCTGGACGTGAATGCCGTGGTTGAAAAAGACAAACGCCGGCAGGTTGTACACCCGGTTCCAGTGCAGCGGACGTTGCCGCGCCCAACTTTCTCTTACCGGCTCGAGCACCGGCGCGTCCTTCCACACTTGCGAATGGCACGTCATGCAGGTCTCAGTTGGGGGCATGCCCGCAAAGCTTGAGGTCTCTACGCTGACGTGACAGTAACGGCAATCGAGGCCCAACCCTCCCACGTGGTGCTTGTGGCTAAAGGGTACCGCCTGGGTGATTGGAATATGCTGCCGCCCCATATAGGGCGACCACCACACCGCCCAGGTAATGCCACCCCCGACGGCAAGGAACCCGACCACTGCGGCAATCGAGGTCCGCATCAGCGAATTGCTCCGCCGACGAAACACCTGTGGAATGTCGCTCCTGTCATCTGTCATAGTGAAATCGCTTCATTGGTTCAGGCAGCCCGTCCTGTTCCTAGATCCCGGAGGGAACCCACGCTGCAAATCCCCGTTTCCATGCCTGCCACTTTGGCGGCTGCACAGCTTTGCGCACTATGCGGATGTCACTTGGTTTCTACAACGTGGCTATATTATTTGCCTCCCGAACCTCGCTCGGCAATGGGGTGCGCGCCTCCTTACGGGCCGGAATAGACCCCAATGCGGGGGCCATGGAAGCAAACGAAAGCAAGGAAGGTGGGGATCAGACAAACCTCCATTCCCGGAGCAGGGCGAGAATCGAAGACAACGGGCTTTGCCAAAACCACTCCCCTATGCCGGCCCGAGGCCGGGGTGGCAGGCTCGGTGAGCGCTGGACCTACCGGGTTGGCACCCCCCACTTCCAGGGCACGGCGTAGAGTCCGTCGCCACTTGGGAGTGCG
>JBJKSV010000148.1:0-5177 GCA_046703605.1 Limisphaerales bacterium | reverse complement strand
CCATTGACGCGGGAAATACTTATAATTAATTTAATGACGCTTGGTTCCCACCGTCCCTTGGTGGTCCGCGCAGTGACATGGGGGCCTTCGGCGGCCCGGATGCTCGTGTCGGAGGCGTGGCTCCCGTGATCTCCGCCCAACCCCAGAGCCAGTCGAGTTGTCTGAGTCAAGGTGTCACCTTAAGCGTCACCGCCGCCGGTCCCGAACCGATTGCTTATCAATGGTACTTCAACGGGACAGTCCTCTCAGGAGCGACGAACAGGGATCTGTCGCTCACAAACCTCCAGAGCAGCCAGGCGGGCCCGTACTGGGTCCTGGTCTCCAACCCATTTGGAAGCGTGACTAGCGACCAAGCGCACCTGGTGGTGTACGACGCCTGCATCGACCTCCGCATGTACGCCGGGATGACGATCTCCGGCCAAGCTGGCTCCACGTACGTCCTCAGCTACAACACCGACTTGAGTAACACCAATGGTTGGCTCCCGCTGGCAACGAATACCATCGGCAATTCCGACTGGTTTTATCTGGACATGGATTCTCCATTTTCGCCGAAACGCTTCTACAAGGCCGTTTTGCAGAAATGAGGAGGAAGATGGAATGTTCTGACGCTCACTTGTACGGCGCGGCATCTGGCCGGCGCTTCGGAATTCGGCGCCGGTAGGGCTGGATTGGTGCTCCGCCAAGGACGGGGGAGATCGACGCCGGCCTGTTGGATTCAACAATAATCAACCGCAGTATCCGGCGAGAAGCAAGATCTCCTTCACACTCGTTGTCGAGTTGCCGCCCTGACGGCAACCCTTAGCGGCTGCCAAACATCTCGCCTGCGGGACGCGATCCGCACGGGAAACACGGCAGAGTCCATGAGACTCATCCACGAGGGCAAGGATGTTGACCGACCGGACGAAAACGGTCTCACGCCACTGTATCTGGCCGTCGAGATTAGCTATCAGCATTCCTCGAATGGGGCCCGCCGCGCTGCTGGTCGCGGCAGGAGCGACTTTTACCGCCGCAACCAACACGGTGGACGATCGCTAACACTGCGGCATCTATCGAAAGCTTCTCGCCGATAAGCAAGTCCTGGGAAAGCGGGACGTTGGGGCGAAGGAGAACGACGCGTCCGCGCTGGCAATGCTACCGGAGGTGAAAGCGGAGTATGTTGCGAAGGCGAAGGCAGTTGTTGAGCAAGCCACGCCCCTTTGTACGCTATATTCGGACCTCCCTCGCGCCCATTCGCCGTCCACCCACCGAAACCTTTCCATCCTTTCATACCGGCCAAGCGGGCTAAGGGCCAATCCGAACCGCGAGGCGCGTGCCAAAACGGTTGACCTTGACCAGCGTGCCCGTCAGCATGCGAAGCAATTGATCGCGGGGGGCGGCACCGTCTCCAGGATCAATGAACGTGGATAGTCAATTTGCGCCAACGGTTTCCTACCTTGAGAGGCTTGTCTGACTACCGCGTGATGTCCGCAGTGGTGCTCGTGGTGGTTGCCGTGCTATATTTTGTTTTCCGTTGAGAACTATTGCAAGTCAACGCCTATTAGTCAATGCCTATGAGGATGTCCAAAGGACCGATCCCAGCAATCAGCCGCTGCCGGACGCCGCGGCCAAACGCAAAGCCTGGAGCAATTGCAAAGAAATCTTCCATCTCCAATGAACACGAGGATGCAATGGGACGAACTGGTGCCGGAGCCCAGACGCGCCGCGCTCCATGAATATCGCCCGGGCAAAAAAGGCCACCCGCCCCGCGGGTCCTGAAAAACATTATGAGCATGTTCAATACCTTCGGTCTTGCCGCTGACCGCAGCGGGCGCAAGGAGAACACCCTGCGCAAACTGGATCGCCTCACCAAGGCGTTGCGGCACGAGGAGCCGGACCGCGTGCCCATCAGCGACTTTTTCTGGGGTGGCTTCACCAAGCGCTGGCGCAAAGAACTCAACCTGCCGGACGACGCCAATCCTTATTATTACTATGACCTCGACTGGATCGTCACCGTGCCCAACATGGACCCGTGGATCCGTCCGTTCGAAACGCTCAAGGAAACGCCAGAGGAAGTGGTGGTCAAAACCGGCTTCGGGGCGGTGATGCATAAATTCTTTTCTCTGCCGATGCCGGAAATGCACTCGTGGGAAATTGACACCTTCGAGAAATTGAAAGCTTGCCGATTCGACGACCCTCGTGACCGGCGTCGCTTTTTTGAGGCCGGCGACAACCAGATTGCCGGCGTGGGTGACGGATTTGAACGCAATTCGCCGCCGTGGGTTGAGACGGTGAAATCATTGCGGCCGGATTTCCCGGTCTTCGGCAGCATGATCGAGGCAAGCGAATGTCTCACCCGGCTCATCGGCCAGGAAAACGCGATGCTGTGGATGGGCGAGGAGCCGGAGCGCATGGGCAAGGTCATCAACCACATAGGCCAACACTATCTCGAATGCGCCAAGGCGGAGATTGACGCCGGCAAAGGCTTGATTGACGGCTTTGTGATCTGGGGTGACGTGGCCTACAAGAAGGGCATGTTCTTTTCGCCGAATTACTGGCGCGAGTATTTCAAGCCATGGGTCGCTCAAATGACCGCCTGCGCCCACGCCAATGGCCTGCCGGTCATTTATCACGGTTGCGGCAACGTGAAGAGGATTTTCGCGGACTACATCGAAATCGGCATTGACGCCTACAATCCGCTGGAAGCAAAAGCCACCATGGACTGCGTGGAACTGCGCAGGCAATACGGCCACAAGATGGGCTTCTGTGGCAACAGCGACATGCAGATCTGGGAAACCGGCGACCGCGAGGCGATCCGCCGCGAGGTGCTGCGCAAGCTCAACGCGGCCTAGGGCGGCGGTTACTTCTTCCAATCGGACCACTCCGTCAGCAGCGCCGTGTCCGGGCACACTTACGATTACATTGTGAAGCTCGTGCGAGAATTCGGCAATTACCCCATCAGGCTGCCCGAGGAATTTGAGGAAAATCTCGTCACCGCATGAACTCCGTTACCGTGAATCCCCTGCTGGGCGTGGCGCAGCACGCCGTCGGCGCATTTTTTGCGGCCACCTGTTACACGCCGCAAAAGCGGGTCTAGCGCTGGTCCTGGCAGACCTACTGGCTCACCCAGGCCTCGTTCTGTTGGTTGCTGCTGCCGGTCCTCGGCGCGATGCTGACGATTCCCGATCTGGCGAACGTTCTGCGTGAGGCGCCGCGTGGCGCCATGTTGGACTCGTTTTTACTGGGAGCGGCCTATGGCATCGGGGGCACGGCATTTGGCATTTCGATTCGCTACATCGGATTTTCCCTGACCTACGCCATCGCGGTCGGCCTCTCGAGCGTGCTTGGCACGCTGGTTCCGCCGCTGGTTGCGGGCACGCTGGGGGCCACCTTGAGCAAGCCGGGCGCCGGCTTGATTATCGGCGGCATCGGTGTCGGCATTGTGGGCATTTCGTTGACGGGTTTCGCCGGCCGGCTCAAGGAAAACGACCTCACCGCGAAAGCCGCCAAGGGCGAGTTTTCGCTGGGCAAAGGTCTTGCGCTCTCGCTGCTGGCCGGGGTGCTTTCGGCGGTCTATGGGTTTGCGCTGGCCGCCGGCGAGCCGATTGCCAAGGTGGCAACTGAGCATGGCGCCGGTGTATGGCGGGGCAATGTGGTTTATATTTTCTCCAACTCCGGCGGTTTTGTCACCACGGCAATCTACTGCTTCTATTTGCATCTCAGACACCGCACACTGGGCGAAATGCTGGAACTTCCCGCCGGCGAAGAGAAGGCGAGCCTGCCGCTGAACTGGGTGATGGCGATTGTCACCGGCACGTTCTGGTATGGACAATTCTTCTTCTACAACCTTGGCCACGTGCATCTCGGGAAGAAATTCGCGTTCACGAGCTGGGCGAT
Organism: Limisphaerales bacterium; assembly: GCA_046703605.1. Taxonomy (GTDB): domain Bacteria; phylum Verrucomicrobiota; class Verrucomicrobiia; order Limisphaerales; family UBA8199; genus JAJYHY01. The sequence goes on along the minus strand of JBJKSV010000148.1, from coordinate 1,304 downwards.
CCACATGATCATGCTCGTGCTGTTCAGCAACCTCGTCGGCGTGGCGCTTCGCGAATGGCGTGCGTGCCGGCGCCTGACACATGCCACCATCACACTGGCGTTGCTGGTCCTCACCAGCGCCGTGTTGTTGCTGACCTGGGGTAATTATATTGGCAGTCTTGCCACGAAATGAAAGAAACATGAAACGCTACGGTTCCGTTATCGGTGTCCGGGAAGAAAAGATCCCGGAGTATAAAGCACTCCATGCCGCAGTGTGGCCGGATGTTCTGCGGATGATCAAGGAGTGCCACATCCAGAACTACTCAATCTACCTGCGCCGAATGCCGGACGGGCGCCAGTACCTGTTCAGCTACTTTGAATACACCGGCGGCGATTTCGCCGCCGACATGGCAAAAATGGCCGCCGACCCGGTCACGCAACAATGGTGGGCCGTTTGCAAGCCCTGCCAGCAGCCGCTGGCCGACCGTGCGCCCGACGAATGGTGGGCCGGCATGGAGGAAGTATTTCACCAGGATTAAGGCCGGCGCGAGAGACCCTCTTTTCCAAACCTCCAACGAAAGGAGAAAATCATGGCGGTTGAAATCGCACCCCAGCTCGACTACAGCCTCACTGGCGCGAACAACAAACGCGCCGTTGAACTCGGCCTGGCCGAGGCGGAATGGTATCAATCACCGGTGCCGCGCCCGGCAATGCGGCAACTGCTGGAACGCCGTGACGGGCCGGCCATCCGGGACACCGTGCTGCTGTTCGCCATCCTGCTGGCCACGGGTTATGCGACGGTCGCGCTCTGGGGCACGTGGTGGGTCCTGTTTCCGTATCTCATCTATGCCGTGCTCTACGGCACGAGTTCGGATTCCCGCTGGCACGAGTGCGGGCACGGCACGGCGTTCAAGACCGACTGGATGAACACGGCGCTTTACGAGATTGCTTCCTTCATGGTCTTGCGGGAGTCGGTCGTGTGGCGCTGGAGTCACACGCGCCATCACAGCGACACCATCATCGTCGGACGCGACCCGGAAATCCAGCTTCCGCGCCCGCCGAACCTGGTGGCTTTGGTCCTAAGCCTGTGCGCCGCCGGCGTTTACCGGACTTATTATCCGAGCCTCATCCGGCACGCGCTGGGCCGCATGACGCCCGCGGAGCGGACGTTCATTCCGGAGTCCGAGTTCCCGAAAGTCTATCGCAACGCCCGCCTCATCCTGGCGATCGACGCGGCCATCATTGCCTCGGCCGTCCTGCTGCGCAGTTGGATTCCGGTTTTCCTGTTCCTCCTGCCGCAGTTCTTCGGCACCTGGCTGATGATC
>JBJKSV010000147.1:0-6916 GCA_046703605.1 Limisphaerales bacterium | reverse complement strand
GTACGATGCAATAAGACGTGCCACAACTTGTGAGGTCCTGGGCATGGTTTCGGCTTTAATCCATTGTCGCTTTTTGTCCAGCCTGTTCAGATTCGCTCGTTTTTGCTCACAACCCAAGTTACCCGCCAGCGGCTTAGAGCAGCAATCCTTCCTCGTGGTGGCCCTCCGAGTCGGAACGCTTTGGATCCGCTCTGTACAGACCTGCGGCCACGCTTGGGCACGACGAGAGATACCGGTGATTTGGGTCGTCAGGAGCCGGGGCTGAAGTCAAATCGACCGAACACCCACTTTGGCACGGTCCATGCGGGAGTGAAACTTGCCAAAGACGCGGTCAACGCTTGGCGATAACACAAATGACGCACAACAAGTGAACTTCACGGGTTATCAGAGCATCGGTTTCTTCGATGAGATGATTGGCGAAGACGGAGCGCCGCGGCTCGCCGCGATCCCGTTGGTCAAAGACATAGAGAATCTCCCGGACGGAGAACTGGAGCTGCGCCAGAAGGCCGCCGAACGGACTTTGATCCAGGCGGGCATCACTTTCAACGTTTACAGCGACAGCCGAGGCATTGAGAAGACGTTGCCTTTCGACCTTATCCCACGGATTGTTGGCAGTGTGGAGTGGGAGCGGATCGACCGAGGACTGAAACAGCGGATAATGGCCCTGAACCGGTTCATCGACGACCTGTATCATGATCAGATGATCATCAGGGACGGCGTCGTCCCGCGGGAAGCCATTGCCTCCTCGAAAGGATTCCGACGGCAATGTGTTGGTTGGAATCCGCCGAGGGGCATCTGGTGCCACATTACCGGCACCGACCTCGTCCGCCATCGTGACGGTCAGATTTACGTCCTGGAGGACAATCTGCGTTGCCCATCGGGTGTGTCTTATGTGCTGGAGAATCGCCGGCTGATGAAGAAGCTTTTCCCAGAGGTCTTTGCCGCGGCCCAAGTTCGGCCGGTTTCCAACTATCCGCACCGGCTCCGCGACGCCCTGGAATTCCTGGCCGCAGACAGCGCGGAAGCGCCGCGCGTCGTGTTGCTGACCCCCGGCATGTATAATGCCGCGTATTTTGAACACTCATTCCTGGCGCAGCAAATGGGTGTCGAGCTCGTCCAGGGCAGCGACCTTGTGGTGCATGACGGTTACGTCTGGATGCGCACTACGCAGGGGTTCGAACGTGTGGACGTGATTTATCGGCGGATTGACGACGATTTTCTCGACCCAGAGACTTTCCGCGCGGACTCGATGCTGGGGGTTCCTGGTCTGATGAAGGTGTACCAGGCTGGCAACGTGGCCCTGGCAAACGCCCCGGGCACAGGCGTTGCCGATGACAAGGTCATCTATGCGTACGTGCCGCGAATCATCAAATACTACCTCGGCGAAGAGGCGGTTATTCCGAACGTGACCACTTACATCTGCTCGGAGAAGGCCGACTTGGCGTTCGTCCTGGAGCATACACACGAGTTGGTGGTCAAGGCGGCGAACGAATCCGGCGGATACGGCATGCTGGTAGGACCTCACTCGACCAAGGAAGAGATCCAGGAGTTCAGAGAGAGAGTTCGAGCTGATCCTCGAAACTATATTGCCCAACCCACACTCTCCCTGTCACGGGTGCCTACCATCTGCGAAGGCGGCATCGAAGGCCGCCACGTGGACCTGCGTCCGTATATTCTCTATGGGAAAGAGGTCTTCGTGCTGCCCGGCGGCCTCACGCGCGTCGCGCTGCGGAAAGGATCCCTTGTCGTCAATTCTTCACAGGGAGGCGGGAGCAAGGACACATGGGTGTTGGCCTCGGATTCCGATCTCGAGATGGAAAACCGCATGGCAACGAGCAATCTCGCCCCGAACAACGGGGCGGCAATGAAAGGAGATGCATGACACATTACACTGAATGGTCCCACGAAGAAATCAGGAACTCAAAGAATCTCCGCCGCTATGGAGACCATTACACGAAGCCGAAGAAGCATCGTTATGAAAGGCGAAAAGTCCGCACGCTGATTCGTCTGGTGGAGTGGGGCGAGGACGAAGCGTTTTGAGGCTGCATCCACCGCCCCCAAAGCAAGCTTTTCAGATGCTGAGCCGCGTCGCGGATTCGATTTGTTGGATGAGCCGTTTTATCGAACGGGCCGAAAATGTGGCCCGGTTTGTTGACGTGAACCTCAACCTCATGCTCGATTCGCCGACGGGGGACGGCCAGCAATGGCGGCCACTGATCAACGCCACGGGCGACCACGAGTTCTTCACGGAGCGTTACGGGCAGGCCACGCGCGAGAATGTGATCGGTTTCCTGACCTTCGACGTCGATTATCCGAACTCGATCCTCTCCTGCCTCCGGGCCGCCCGCGAAAATGCGCGCTCGATTCGGGAAGTGATTCCCTCGGAGATGTGGGAACAGGTCAACCGCTTTTACCTGATGGTGAGCGGAGCGGCGAAGGAGTCGCGAAACACGGTGGGCCAGCAGGAATTCTTCGCCGACGTGAAAGAAGCCAGCCGGCTCTTCAACGGCATCGCAGAGGCCACCCTCAGCCGCAACGAGGCATGGCATTTCCTCATTCTAGGCCGCATGCTGGAGCGTGCGGACAAGACCTCGCGGATCCTCGACGTCAAGTACTTCATTCTGCTTCGGTCCACGGCGGACGTCGGCACGCCCTTGGACGACATCGCCTGGGCGGCCGTGCTTCGCTCGGCGAGCGCCTTCGAGATGTACCGAAAGCGCCATGGACGGATTTCTCCCGAAGGAATTGTCGAGTTCCTGCTCCTGGATCCCGAGTTTCCTCGGGCCATCCGTTTTTGCCTCAACAGCGCTCGTGAGTCGCTCCACTGCATCTCAGGAACGTCGCCTGAGACATTTCGGAACCCCGCCGAGAGGCTCCTGGGCCGGCTGTGCTCGGAACTGGCTTACGCGCAAGTGGAGGAAGTCCTTCAGGGGGGGCTGCATGAATACCTCGACGGCCTCCAGACCAAGATGAACCAGGTGAGTCAGGCCACCTACGATACGTTCTTCGCACGCCGAATGCCGGAAGCGGCCCGGAAACCGATGCTGCAGCGCAACCAGTGAGTTTCGACTCTCCATGTCCATCCACGTTGCCCTCTATCCCCACTCGCACTACCGCTATGATCGTTCCGTGGCGCAATCGCCGCGAGTCATCCGCTTGCGGCTCGCGTCGCACTGCCGCAGCCGCTTGCTGAGTCACCCTCTCATATCACGATTGGACGGTTAGGCGAGACTTCGCTAATGTCCCCGCCAGGATGAGCGAGACAGTCGCGACACCAACCGCCCTCGGGCCGGCCGGCGATCCCGCGCCGGGCCGGCTGGCCGGCTATTTCGATGAATGCTTCGACCAGGAGGGCAAGCCCCGCAAGCACTGGCAGGGGCTGCTCGCGTCGCTCGCCAGATTGGGAGACCGAGAGCTTGGGGAGCGAGCGGAAAGCGTGCGCCGCATCCTGGCGGAGAACGGAGTCAACTGCTTCGTGGCCAGGGGTAATGGCGGCGCCGACGAGCCGTGGCGGCTCGATGTAATCCCTCTGGTGATCGGGTGTGCTGAATGGCGCAGCCTGGAAGCTGGACTCGTCCAGCGCGCAAGGTTGCTGAACTTGATACTCCGCGACCTGTATGGAACACAACATTTGTTGCGCAACGGCCTTGTCCCGGCAGTGATGGTTTACGCCAACCCTGGCTATCTGCGCCCGTGCCAGGCCATCGGAGTGGGGGCAGGGGCCTATATCGACATCTACGCGGCGGATCTTGGGAGGTCGCCGGACGGGCGCTGGTGGATCCTGGCAGACCGCACGCAAGCCCCCACAGGGTTAGGCTTCGCGATGGAAAACCGATCGGTGCTTTCCCGCGTCCTGCCTGAAGCAACGCGGGACGTTCGACCCAGGAGCGTGTTGGATGCAGTGCGTGTGGCAAGCGAGGCGGCGAGAGGCTCGGCGCTCCAGACTGCCAGCGGCCCGCGCATCACGCTCCTTACACCCGGCCCTCGGGACCCGGCCTATTTCGAGCACACATACCTTTCGCGCCTCCTCGGGTCCACTTTGGTTGAGGGGGATGACTTGACCGTGCGAGGCGGGCAACTCTTTATCAAGACGCTCGACGGCCTGCTTCGGACGGAGGTTGTGGTGAGGCGGGTAGAGGACGCGCTCTGCGATCCACTGGAATTGCGGAGCGACTCGGTTATTGGAGTCGCCGGGTTGGTCCAGGCGGCGCGCGCGGGTTGCGTCAGGGTCGGCAATGCGCTTGGCGCGGGCCTGCTTGAGAGCCCAGCGTTTATGCCCTTCCTGCCGGGTCTGTGCCGCCATCTGCTCGGAGAAGACCTCCGGCTCCCCGCCCTGGCGACGTGGTGGTGCGGCCAGGCGCGGGAGAATGCGTTCGTGCGGGAGCACTTGGACCGCCTTGCGGTCCGCCCGGCGTTCTCCTTGGACGGCCGTGGTGTCACTCCCACCGAAATGACTGACAAACAACGCGCCGCATTGATGGAGGAACTCCGGTCGCGCCCCTCTGAGTTGGTCGGGCAGGAGCAAATCCAACTCTCACGAGCGCCAGGGTGGACGGCCACGGAGGGGCACGTCTGCCAGCCTTTTGTTCTACGCGCGTTCGTCCTATGGGATGGCAATGAGTTTGTGGCCGTGCCTGGCGGCCTTGCACATGTCCTCGACCAAGACCTGGTCTGCTCCTCCGCGTTTCCACTCAATGGAACGACCAAGGATGTTTGGGTACTGCAGGAGTTGCCCGCCGCTTGCGAGCACGTGACGCTGGCTAGCGTTCCCGCGCCCGCGCTAGATCGCGCTCCCTCCGACCTTCCAAGCCGCACCGCCGACAATTTTTTCTGGCTTGGACGCTATGCGGAGCGCCTCGAACAGCTTGTGCGCGCGGCGCGTCACGTTGTGAGGTGTCTTGAGGACGGTTCCATTGCCGCCAGCGCGAGAAATCTTGCTCCTTTGGAACAATCGCTGGCCAGGTTGGGGTTGATATCGAAGGGGGCTGCGGCGAATGCGAGCGGTGACCGGCTCCAAACAGACGTCCTCCGGTCTCTTTTCGAAGAGGACCAGCCAGGCGGCGTTCCGGATCTTCTCGAGCGAATGCGGCTTAGCGCATTCTCAATTCGGGACCGCCTGTCGGCCGACACCTGGCGGATTCTTAACCGATTACAGCCGGACGCGCGACGGCGTTCGGGAGGGCTTTCACTGGTTCAGGCCTCGGGCGTGCTTCATGCCCTCACGCTGGACCTCGCGGCATTCAGCGGGATGGAGATGGAGAACATGACACGGAGCTACGCCTGGAGTTTTCTCGACATCGGGCGCCGGATTGAACGCGGGATGTTCGTCGGGCGCTTCATGCGGGAGGTCCTGACAGTCGGCGGTGGCATCGATCTGTTGCTGGAGTCGGCTCTCGAAATCGCGGACAGCGCCATAACCCACCGTCGGCGATACCTCTGCGAACCGCGGATCGCGAGCGTTACGGAGGTGCTGGTGGAAGACCCCTCAAACCCCCGGTCCTTGGCCTTTCAAGTATTGGCGCTGAAAAGCCACTCAGAGGCCCTGCCTGCAGGCGCGAATCCGGCGGGCCTGGCAAGGTTACGCAAACAGCTCGACAATCTTGAAGAACAATTGAGGTCTCTTCTTGATGGGCTTCGATTGCAGCAAGGATTGAACACCATGCATACCGCCGCCCTTCTTGACAGGTTGGTGCGGGGGCTCGCCGACTTTTCCGAGTTGCTCACGCAGGTCTATTTCAGTCACGTCACCCCGCAGGTGAGCTAGAATGAAGGCGCATCTTTACCACCTGACGCACACCACAACCTACCAATATGGCTCTCCGGTCGTGCTTTCGCATCATCTGCTGCGAGTCAGCCCTCGGCGGCTGGGCCGCCAGATCCGCATCGAACACAGCATCGAGACCGAGCCTGTCGCGGCAACGACCAGTCAATGCAGCGATTATTTCGGCAACGACGCCACTTTCGCCACAGTCGAAGGCTCGCACCGATCATTGCGGGTCACCTCTCGCAGCAGAGTGGCAGTCGGGCCCTCGTTTATCCCTGAGCCCTACGAAACACCGGAATGGGAAAAGGCGGTGGCCATGCACCGGGGTGATGGCTCCTCAGGAGCCCTGGAGGCCATTGAGTTCACACTGGCCTCTCCGATGGCGCCGCTCGACCGAGCCTTCGCCGATTACGCGGCTGCGTCTTTCACTCCGCGTCGCTCCCTCCTGGCCGCAGCCCTGGACCTGACGGCCCGCATTCACGCCGACCTCCAATTCGATCCCAGCGCGACCACGACCTCCACGCCTGTCCGGGAGGTGATGGCCAAACGCCGGGGGGTTTGCCAAGACTTTGCCCATGTCCAGATCGCCTGTCTGCGTTCCCTGGGGCTGCCGACGCGGTACGTGAGCGGATACCTTGAGACCATTCCTCCTCCTGGCCAGCCTCGCCTGCTCGGAGCGGATGCCTCGCACGCATGGGTTTCGTTGTTCTGTCCCGGCATCGGCTGGATCGACCTTGATCCGACCAACAACTGCCTGCCCTCTATTCGTCACATAACCGTTGCGTGGGGCCGGGATTACAGCGATGTCAGCCCGATCCGCGGGGTGCTCCTTGGAGGCGGCAAGCACACCTTGTCCGTAGCGGTGGACGTGCTTTCGCAAGGACCCATCCAACTGACTCCAGAACTCCTGACATAGCACGATGCGAAAATGTCCGCTTTTTCCTCACTGAGTCTCTCGTTCGGCTGCGGGGGGAGAAGGGCACTGCGCGAGTCAGCGAAGCGCAACGCCAACCGTTTTCCAGGTCGGTCGAGAACCGGCGCGCGCAGGAGGCTGTGGCGCACGCTATTTAAACAGTGGCCCGCGATAATCGCCCAAGGCGCAAAGACAAATGCCGCCGGGTTACTCGGAAACCGCCCGGTAGAACCCTGGCT
>JBJKSV010000146.1:0-5267 GCA_046703605.1 Limisphaerales bacterium | reverse complement strand
CGTCACAGCCCTGGGCGGAGTGGCTGCGGCGTCGAGTTCGCGGCTGGCCGGAGCGGAATCGACTCCTCCGTCAGCACCGCCCGCCCTCCATGACGTGAAACCATTTGACCTAAGCGAGGCAACAATCCCGGACCTGCAGCGCCGCCTCGCGAAGGGGGAGTTGTCCTGCGTCTCGCTGGCGGAGAAATATCTGGCGCGGATCGAGGAAATCGATCGCAAAGGGCCTGCCCTACGAGCGGTCATCGAGCTGAACCCGGATGCGCTCGCCATTGCCAGTCAACTGGACCAGCAACGCAAAGACAAGCGCCCTCGCGGGCCTCTCCATGGCATCCCCGTCCTCATCAAGGACAATATTGACACTCATGACCGGATGAGCACCACCGCGGGGTCGCTCGCCTTGGCGGGGTCGATTCCACCCCGCGATTCCTTTGCCGTCCAACGGTTGCGCCAGGCGGGCGCCCTCATTCTGGGAAAGACCAACCTGAGTGAATGGGCCAACTTTCGCGGCGACCGTTCCACCAGCGGCTGGAGCGGGCGCGGGGGCCAGACCCGCAATCCTTACGCGCTGGATCGAAACCCGTCCGGCTCCAGTTCCGGTTCGGCGGTGGCGGTTTCCGCCAATCTTTGCGCAGTCGCGGTGGGAACGGAAACGGATGGCTCCATCCTCTCCCCCTCCTCCTACAACGGGATTGTCGGCATCAAGCCGACCCTCGGGCTGGTTAGCCGTTCGGGCATTATTCCGATTGCGCACAGCCAGGACACCGCCGGCCCGATGGCCCGCACTGTCGCCGACGCCGCGCTGTTCCTGGCCGCCTTGGCCGGGCGCGACACCAAAGACCGCGCAACTTGCGTGATCGGACGCAAGGAGGCTGCGGACTACACTCTCGGTTTGCGTCTCGACAGCCTCAAAGGCGCTCGCATCGGTGTCGCTCGAGAATTCTTTGGCGCTTTTCCCCGGCAGGACCGCGTCATCGAGTCGGCGTTGGAAGAGATGAAACGCCTTGGCGCCGAGCTAATCGATCCGGTTGAGGGCTTGGATCACTCGGAATTGGGCGATGCCGAGTTGGAGGTATTGCGCTACGAACTCAAGGCGGATATGAACACCTATCTCGCCTCCCTGGGAGCCGACGCGCCGATGCATACGCTGGCCGACCTGATCGCGTTTAACGAGCGGCATCGCGACACCGAACTGCGATGGTTCGGACAAGAGGAATTCGAAGAAGCTCAGAAGAAAGGCCCGCTTACCGACAAGGCCTACGTCGATGCCCTCGCCACTTGCCGCCGGCTCTCACGCACCGAGGGAATCAACGCGGCGATGCAGAAGCATGTGCTCGACGCGCTCGTCGCGCCAACGTCCGGCCCGGCGCATGTGACGGATTGGGTTCTGGGCGACCATGGCGTTGGAGACAGCACCACGCCCGCTGCCGTCGCGGGATACCCGAGCGTTACGGTGCCGGCGGGATACCTTTTCGGCCTTCCGCTGGGCATTTCATTCTTCGGCGCGCCCTGGAGCGAGGCAAAGCTCCTCGGTTACGCCTTCGCCTTCGAACAGGCAACAAAGATCCGCCGCCTGCCAACGTTCCTGCCCACCATCGCGTGAGCGGGATTGATGGATTCGCGGACCTGTCCAGGGTGCCGGACGCTCTGGCCTCCGCACCCACACGTAAATCCAGCAACCCAAGGCCAGAATGGCAAGCGTCGCGAGGAGAATCGGCGGCGTGTCCGCCTTTCACTTCTCGCCGAGAGCCGCCTCGACGGCGTGAATGACCTGTGGGGAATCCGGCGTCGTTGGAGGTTCGAAACGCTTGAGAATCTTTCCGTCCCGGCTGATGAGAAACTTGGTGAAGTTCCACCGGATATTGCCGGGGAAGGGAGAATCGCTGCCGGCAAGCAGAACATAAAGCGGGGCGCGGTGGGGGCCGTTGACCTCGAGCTTGTCAAAGAGGGGGAATGTCACGCCGTAGGTGCTCGAGCAGAACTGCTTGATCTCGCTGTCCGTGCCCGGCTCCTGGTGCGCGAACTGATTGCAGGGGAAGCCCAGGATGGTGAAGCCTTTGCCGGCGTACTTTTTCTGAAGGGCCTCCAGGGCCTTGTATTGCGGGGTAAAGCCGCACTTGGAAGCGACGTTAACAATCAGGAGGACCTTGCCTCGATAATCGCTCAGCGGGGTGTCTTTGCCATCGATGTTCTTGACAACGAGGCCGTACATTGAACCGGCGCACGCGGTGGCGGCCTGCAGGCATAGAACGGCGGCGAACAGAGCTAATGCTTTCATAATCAACACCAGTAGCATACATGATTGGCATGTCAAATGCCGTCGAGATTTGGCGTGCATTTTTGCCCGAAGAGGCTTACGCATTTGTCTGTGGCAAAACATACTTACGAGGCCTGGTGCGGCAAAAAGGTGTTCGACGGCGGGATGGGCAATGTCGTGGTCTGCCGCCAAAAAGGATCCGGAGAGGTCCTGGCGGCGGTATTCCTGCTGGACGTCTTTTGCCTGGGGGCCAAAAACGCCTTCCGTTGCCAGTTCATGGAAGCCGAGAAGCCTAAAATGCTCGACAAAATCTTTGCTGCCGAGGCAGGGAGGAATGAGATGAGTCCCGCCTGCGCCAAGAAGCTCGTCTTGGATGCCGTGGCGTATGCCCGGAATCTTGGGTTGGAGCCCCACCCCGACTACGCGCGGGCGGCCACCTTGCTCAACTCCATTGATGCCGGCGAGTGCGAGACCGAGTTTGCCTTCGGTGAGAAGGGCAAACCTTTATACATCCAAGGGCCGCATGATTCGCGCGCGTTCGTCAAGCATGTATTGACCAGCCTCCGTCGGCGGCTGGGTGAGGGGAACTACCATTACATCCTGAATGCGGAGATGGGAGACGTTCTGGGGGATCTGCCTCGTGGGGCCTCCAAACCCTAACCCGAATACCTCACACGCGGCCAGGGCGGGCGCGCGCTGGAGACCCTCAATTCTGGCCCGCGCGGTCTTCAGCTCGTGGCAGAGCTGGTCTCGCTCCTTGCGCCGATCCTTCAGGAGGCACTTCATCACGGCCAATTTAGGAAAGCCGCTTGCCGAGAAGAAGCACGCTGCCTTGCCAGCTCAGGCGTCGGATTCCTGGACGGATTGAATCTGGCCATCGACCAACTCGATGACCCGCGGGGCGCGAGCGGCAAGCTTGGTGTCGTGTGTGGCCATGACCAGGGTCGTCTTTTGTTCCTGGCGCAGGTTGCAAAGCAGGTTGATGATGTCCTGGCCGGTGTGGGAATCGAGATTGCCAGTCGGTTCGTCGGCGAGAACCAACTCCGGCTCATTGATAAGTGCGCGGGCGATAGCCACACGCTGTTGCTCGCCCCCGGAGAGCTCATAGGGTTTGTGTTCGATGCGCTCTTCCAGGCCCACGCGCGCGAGCAGTTCGCGACCGCGCGCCTCGGCCTCGCCAGCGGCTATACGAGCCATCCGCGCCGGAAGGCAGACGTTTTCGAGCGCATCGAGTTCAGGCAGGAGATAATACCCCTGAAAAATGAATCCGACTGCCCGGTTGCGCACCTGCGCCAGTTCCTTCCGGGAGAAACCGGCCAGGTTCCGCCCCGCCAGCCACACCTCGCCGCGCGTTGGTGTATCGAGTCCGCCCAGCAGGTGAAGCAGAGTGCTCTTGCCCGCGCCAGAAGCCCCGCGAAGGGCGACGAAGTCGCCGCGGGCCATCTCCAAGTCCACACCGCGCAGCACATCCAGGATGCGCCTTCCCAACGTGTAGCTCTTGTGGATGCCCTGGGCGCGCAAGAGAGGTCCAGCCGAATCATTCATAGCGCAGGGCCTCCACGGGTTTGAGCCGGCCGGCCAGCAAGGCGGGAATGACTCCCCCTAAGGTGCAGATAACCAGCGCACTGCCGCAGATCAGGAGGACATCGCGCGGGATGATCATGGCCGGCAGTTCCGAAAATCCGTATATCGAGACGGGGAAGAGCTGGAACCCAGTGAGGCGATCCATGAGGTGAAGAAACCCGTTGCGATAGGCCAGGGCCAGCATTCCCAGGCCGTAGCCAGCCAGCACGCCGATGACGCCGACCATCGCGCTCTGGCTTAGAAAGAGCAGACTCACCTGCAGGTCCGCCGCGCCCAGGGCCTTGAGCATGCCAATTTCGCGCGTTTTCTGCACGACAAAGGTTATCAAAGCGCTGAGGATGCACAGTGCCGCCACAATCATGATAAAGAACAAGAGGTAAAACATGACGTTCTTCTCGACGACCAGGGCGCCCAGGAGGCTCTTGTTCTGCTGCAGCCACGTCTTCACTTCAAAGTCGGGACCGAGTTCGGCCATGATCTGCTTTTGGACCTGGGGGGCCTTGTAGGGGTCGTGAAGCATCACGATGATCCCATGCACGCTGTCGTCGAGGTCGTACAGATCCTGCGCGTCCTGAAGTGAGGTCATAATGACCAAGGCGTTATATTCGTAGTAGCCCACGTCGAAAATGCCCCGCACGTCAAATTCCGGAGCAATCGGCGTGATCGCTCCCGATTCCGCAGGCGGCGGGCGCCCTTGCTCACGCGCGCGGCGTATCTCTTCCTGTTGCTTGCGGTATTGCTCTTGGAGCTTTTGCAGGTCGCTGGGTGAGTAAATCATGACGCGATCACCCACGTGCAGGTCCATGTTCTGGGCAAACTCCGTGCCGATGAGCAGGCCACGGTCCTTTACGTCGAATTTGCCCGCGATGATACTCGAGGGCAGAATGCTGATGCGCTTCTCCAGTCTGGGCACAATTCCTCGGAGCAAGGGCGCGGCTACTTGCGCCTGGCCGCTTTGGGGCTCGGTCTGCACCAGCACCTGTTCCCTGACCAGAGGGGCGACCGCCCGGACGTCCTTGTTGGACGAGATCATGGCCATAATCGGCGCATAGTTTTCCATCGTATGGCCAACCTTGGAGACGGTGAGGTGCGGATTGAACCCGAGGATCTTCTCGCGCAATTGGCGGTCGAAGCCGCTCATCACGCTCATGACAATAATCAGCACCGCCACGCCCAAAGTGACACCGAGCACCGAGATGAGCGTGATGACCGAGACGAAGGTCCTTTTGGGCCGCAGATACCGCAGCGCCAGCAGCAGTTCAAACGGCAGACGAGACATGCGCGGCAAACTAAACGGGGCGGGCTTCCCTGTCAACAATGATGACCACTCCCCAAAACGCGTCCTGGCTGGATGGCTCTCGACGGGATTCTGGAGGCCGATCCGAGAGTTACTTGACATTTGGCTTGCTATCCTGCCTCGGAACTGCTA
>JBJKSV010000145.1:0-4800 GCA_046703605.1 Limisphaerales bacterium | reverse complement strand
CTGCCTCGCACCGAGCATCTCGTTAAAGAGATTCTCTCCCTGCCCATCCATGGAGAAATGACTGTCGATACCGCCGACCGCGTGTGCGACGCCATCTGCCAGTTTTACGGAAAGAAATAGCCCTCATTAGCACTCCCGCTCTCACGGAAAAGGGCGCGTTCCCCAGCAGCCTACCGCGCTGGGCGATATCAGGAGCATCCCACAAGCGGCAAGACCCCACGCGGAGGAAATCAGAAATCTCCAGGCTGGCGTTTGCGATGCCGATCCGCCATTGTGCGGGCGGAGCTACGAACCTATGAGCAACGCCACTGAATACGATAGCCCGTTGAAGGAAGCCTGGCGGATTTACCTGCGCTCCTTTCTGCGGATTTGTTTCCCAAAAGTCGAGCGGGCCATCGACTGGTCCCGCCGACCCGAATTCCTCGATAAGGAATTGCAGAAAATTGTTCCCCAGGCCGAGTCGGGCAAGCAGTTCGTGGACCTGCTCATCAAGGTCTGGCTAAGGGATGGCTCCGAGGAGTGGATTCTGTTGCATGTGGAGATTCAGCACCGGCCCGAACCGGGATTTGAGGTTCGTCTGTATCGGTACAACTACCGGGCGATGGATGTTTACGGACGTCCGGTCATTACTCTGGCGGTGCTGGCGGACACCGACCCGGACTGGCGTCCCACGCATTACGAGTTGGTGCTTCCGGGCACGCGGGTGCGGGTTGACTTCTCGGTTTGCAAGCTGTTAGATTTGACGGCGGATGAGGCGGCGTTGCGGGCCAGCCGGGAGCCGGCCGCCGTTGTGATTCTGGCGAACTGGGCGGCGCAGCAGACCGGGCAGGACGCCGAGCGGCGGCGGGTGTTGAAGTGGGAGTTGACGCGGCGCCTGTATGATATGGGGTTGGGAAAGGCGGACATTCGGGAGTTGTATCGGCTGGTGGACTGGCTGGTGAGATTACCCGACGACCTGGAAGCCCAGTTTCACGAGAAACTATACGAATTTGAAAACGAGCGAAATATGCCATACGTAACGAGCGCGGAACGGTTCGGAATTGAGAAGGGCCTTCAACAAGGGATCGAGAAGGGCCTTCAACAAGGGATCGAGAAGGGCCTCCAACAAGGGATCGAGAAGGGCCTCCAGCAAGGCATCGAGAAGGGCCTCCAGCAAGGTATCGAGAAGGGGCAAATTCTGGCTGGCCAGGAGGCTGTGGTGGAGTTGTTGCGGGTGCGATTTGGTTCGGTACCGAAGAAGGTTCGGGAACGGGTCAAGGCGGAAAGGAACTCAGACCGCCTCCGACGCTGGCATCGGTTGGCAGCGACCTGCACGAGGCTGGAAGACCTTCATCTGGGATGAGGGCGGCGCTGAGCGGGCGCATCACTCCAAAAAGGCGGCATGGACGGCTTTCATGGCGTGCTCGGCTTTGGCAAGGTCCACAACGACAGAGACTTTGATCTCACTGGTGGAAATCATCCCGATATTGATGCCCTCGCGAGCAAGAACGTCGAACAGCCTGCCCGCCACACCGGCATGGCTCTTCATGCCCACACCCACGATGGAGAGTTTCCCAATGTCCTCGGTCGCGATGACTTTGCCGAAGCCGATTTCCCTGCGGAGACCATCGATGACGGCGCGGGCCTTGGCCAGTTCGGGCTTGTCCACCGTGAAAGAGAGGTCGGTGGCGCCGACATCATCCGAACTGCCATGGCTAATATTCTGGACGATCATGTCCACGTTGACGTTGGCCTCCCCAATGGCCTTGAAAATGCGCGCGGCAATGCCGGGCCGGTCGGGGACGGCGACGAGCGTGATTTTGGCCTGGTTCTTGTCGAGCGACACACCGCGCACGACCACAGCTTCCATGTTGCGGGTTTCCTCTTTCACAATGGTTCCTGGGTTGTCATTTAAACTGGAGCGGACCTCAAAGATCACTTTGAATTTCTTGGCGAATTCCACCGAACGAGATTGCATGACCTTGGCGCCGAGACTCGCCAATTCGAGCATTTCGTCATAAGAGATTTCATCGAGTTTTTTGGCCTTGGGCACGATCCGAGGATCGGCGGTATAGACGCCATCGACATCGGTATAAATCTGGCAGAGGTCGGCTTTGAGCGCCGCGGCCAGGGCGATGGCGGTCAGGTCCGAGCCGCCACGGCCTAGAGTCGTGACCTGCCCATCGCTGGTTTGGCCCTGAAAGCCGGCAACGGTCACCACTCTGCCTTCCTTGAGAAGATCATGGATCTTCTTGGGCGTAATGTTTTGGATCTTGGCCTTGGTATGGACGCCGTCAGTCACAATGCCCGCCTGGGCGCCGGTCAAGGAGACCGCGGGAATGCCGAGCTTGTGCAAGGCGATGGCGGTAAGGGCAATCGTCGTCTGTTCTCCGGTGGACAGAAGCACATCCATTTCCCGTTCATCGGGCAAGGGCATGATTTCCTTGGCCAGCCGGATAAGGTTGTCCGTCACACCGCTCATGGCCGAGACGACCACCACGAGTTGGTCGCCCCGCGCGTGATAGCGGCCGACGCGGGAGGCGACATTGCGGATACGCTCGGTGTTGGCAACCGAGGTGCCACCATATTTTTGAACAATCAGCGCCATAACTTCACATCATTTTGTCCTAAAGGGCAAACTCGCTTCAATCAAAGTCTTCAACGCGAATCATCACCGGCGCACCTTTCACGACCGGCAGCTTGGCGATGCTCCGCAGGGCGCCGGAGACCGCTCCGTTGGGGGCGTCGTGCAGCATCATGATGAGCGGGACACTGGCGCCCTGGTGCCCCTCAGGCTGAATGACGGAGGAGATGCCGATGCGGCCATCGCCGAAGATTCTCGCAATTTTGGCAAGTGTGCCCGGGACATCCTTCACGTTGAGACGGACGAAATAGCGCGAGACAACATCCTGAATCGGGATGACCGCCCCCCCGCGTTCGTGGGCGACAAAAGGAGGCACGCGGCGCTTGGCGCCAAATTTCAGGTCCAGGGCGGCGTCGGCCAAATCGCTCAGCACGGCGCTGGCGGTGGCGTCCTTGCCCGCCCCGCGCCCGTAGAAGAGGGTGTCGCCGACGATGTCCCCGCGGACGAACACGCCATTGAAGACATCATTGATGCTAGCCAGGACATGGCTATCCGGAATGAGGGTTGGATAGACCGAGACCTGGACGCGAGAGCCGCTGGCCCGTCGCAGTTTGGACGCGGAGGAATGGCTGGAGGATTGGTGGATTGATGGATTGATGGATTGGCGGCTGCCCGCGGCCTGCTTGATGATGGCCAGGAGCTTGATCGTGTAGCCGAGCCGTTGCGCAAACTGGATATCGGTCTGGGTGATGTGCCGAATCCCTTCGACGTGAATGAGCTCCGGCTTGACCCAGAAGCCATGGGCCAGCGAGGCCAAAATGCCAGCTTTGTGCATGGCATCGTGCCCGTCGATGTCCAGGGATGGCTCCGCCTCGGCGTAACCCTGGGCTTGGGCCTCCTTGAGGACGGTATCAAAATCGGCGCCCTCCAGCTTCATCCGGCTCAGTATGTAATTGCAGGTGCCGTTAACAATGCCGTAAATGTGAGTGAACCGGTTGCCGACAAAGCCTTCGCGCAGAGACTTAATAATCGGAATGCCGCCCGCGACGCTTGCCTCGTAATAAAGGTTTGTGCCGTGTTTCTGGGCTGCCGCAAACAACTCTTCCCCGTGGGCGGAGAGGAGGGCCTTGTTGGCGGTAATGACCGGCTTGCCGAACTCCAGCGCGCGCAGAATGAGGGTTCGCGCCAACGTCGTCCCGCCAACCAGTTCCGCCACGATATGGACATCGGGGTCGAGCACGACCGCTTCCCAATCTGTGCTCATCAGAGAGCGCGGAATGGCGTAGGGCCGCGGTTCGTCAAACGCCTTCACCGCGATCTTGCGAAGGTTCACTTTGATCCCAATCCGCGACGCCATAAGCTCGCTGTTGAGCTTGAGGGCATGGAAAACACCGCTGCCCACAGTCCCGCCGCCGATCATTCCCAGGTTCACTTCCTGCATAGTGGGCGCACAGATTGCCCCCAAACGTCCCCGGAGAAAAGCAGAAAGTAGGAAAGCAGAAAGCAGAAATTCCATCGCAGACCCGATGGAGGTGATGAAAAGGGGCTAGCCAGGATGCTTCGTGCAAGAACAAGGCGCCACCAATCTATAGGTGGAGCGCGCAGCACGCATGTGAAGTATTCGGGCTATTGTCTAACCCGGTAAAACAGGCTGGCCGCCAATGGAACAGCGGTAAAGGTGCCGGTGGAATTGCCGGTTGATATGAACGGGCCGGTGACTTCGGCGGCCACTTCCAGAGTTCCTCCGCCCGTCCAGGAAATAGTGATATGGCCGTCGTGGTAAGCAATGTGGAGTTCTGGAGAAAAGCCTTCGACCATGACCGCCCCGCTCCCTTCCTTGCCGAGGTAACTCGCCATGATCGTCGCGGCGAAATTCGTCCCCGGATTGCCCGCGGTAGCAACCCCCAGGGGACTGATGGCAATGAGAGGAAATGGCGCCGGCTCCCACGCGAGATCCGCGCCGGTGAGGTCTAGAAAGGTCGAATCATCCAGTGCGGCCACACCGCTAAGCTGGGTCGTACCGCCGGCAGGGATGGTGGCTGGATTGGCCCTGAGACTGATGCTAGTCACCTCGTAAAGTTGACCCATGTAACCGTCCAGGGTGCGATAGCTTGCCATCGTCGCGCCGCCCTGGGCGAGCCGAGAACCCCGCGGCGGAGGACCGTAAACAGGCAACCGCTTTAGGAAAAACGCCGATGAGACGCCAGCAAGCCCTCCAAGGCTGGCGTTCAAGGCGT
>JBJKSV010000144.1:0-7075 GCA_046703605.1 Limisphaerales bacterium | reverse complement strand
AAGATGATAGCTAGAGGCCGGTGGCATCCGGAGGTGTCAACTCCGCGTAACTGGCAATCGTCAGAACTCCGGCGACCGGCAGTCCGAGGTCGATGAACCGATTTGGGTCTTTGTTGTAGCGGCTGTTGACGCGAGAATCGTAGATGAACTTGCACGTGCTGCTATAGACAATGGCCTCGTTTCGGGAAACGACGACGCCGTGAAACAAGGCGTTGGCGTTGAGCAGCAGCATGGCATAAGCATGATCGGTATAGAAAATGCCGTCGAGGCTGTTCATGTTATTTGAGGCCACGCTGCTGTAGGCGACTCTTTTGCCGTATTTATCGACGGGATAATCCTCGAGGAGGGAGGCGCGGGTGTCGGTCATGTTGATCTCGGTATTATAGTTGTAACCGCCGACATGAATGACGCCGTCGCCGTCAGCGTCATAGGCCGCACTGTCGGGGATCCCATCTCCGTTGGTATCCAGGTAGGGAACACCGTCATCCGGCGTTCCTGCGATGCCGTCGGCCCCGAGTTGACTTTCATCGCCGACGTTCTTCAGTCCATAGTCAGCGGGACTATAGCACCAGTTGACCCAACTCGAGCTGGTGACGTCTCCCCCCAGCACACTGCCGCGCACCGCCAGGGCGACCAGGTCCTTTCCCTGGTTGTCGCTGACCCATTGATCGCGCTGAGCCGGGTTCATGGTTTCCGGGGCCGTGCTGGACGAGGAGGACCAGGGGCCATTTGCGTAGGTGAGATTTCCGGCGATGTACAAATTGCCGCCCACATACAAGGTGCCCTGGCCGGTCATCTTGCCCGAGATGATCACGTCTCCCGGCACGACGGCTGTGCCTTTGACGACGATGGGGGCGCTTGCGGTGCCGGCCAGGTAAAGACCCGGTTGGGCGCTGTTGGTCTGGACGCCATAGACGAGCTGGGCGCCCCCCTGCCAAATACCGTTTGCGCTGACGTCAGCCAGGGCCTTGGCGCTGTAGTAAGACATGTCCTTGAGATTGGGCATGTCCAGGCGTGGCGCACCGGCGTGAACATAAGCCACGGGGTCCTGTCCCGCATCGCCGCCGAAAGGCGGCGTTCCGTTCATCGGGTCCGTCGGGATGCCGTCGTCATGGGTAATTCTGCCGCTGGCGTAGATTTCGCCATTCACGATCGGGCTGCCTTGAAAATCGAAATCCCAATTGGCTCGGTTGCCGCCTTCACCGGTGATGGTCGAACCCCACCACCAGCCCCAGTTGTTGAGAAAATACTCATAATCGAAGATCTGGCTGGGGGCGTTTTTTTTGATGACCGCCTGCAAGGTCCGAACCTCGTTGCCCACGCGCGCCGAGGCCTCGACCAGGTAAGTGTCGTGGAGCACGGCGTTGGTGCGCGCGACCTTGACCCACGCGTTTTTGAATCCTGAGGAGGCATCTTGCCGCTCCGCAGCCATGTACGCCAGGGACAGGGTGCCGTTCGCGGTTGAGTAGAAGCTCGAATCAGATGGGTCCGTGTCGGCGATGACATTCTGGGCGGCCCATTCGAGGGCGTTTTCGGCCTGATAATAGGCGCTGCTGCGGTCGATTCTGTTTTGCGCCATGCGATAGGAGGCGCTGGTCAGCGAGAGCATGCTGGCGATACTGATACTGGTAATGCCTCCGACCACGAGCACCGTTGCCAGGGTGCTGCCTGTGTCGGACGCGAGCGGTTGGATTTTCAGACGCATAAAGCAGGAGGGTCACATGTTTCTCATCTTCACCGAGAAGGAGCGCTCGATGCTCGACGGGTTCTGGTCCGAACTCGCCAGATTCCGCCTTGATGAATTGTTATCGTCGATATCAATGAGCACGTTCACAAGGGTGTTGTCCTGGCGTCCGTCGGCTCGGAAGGAGGGCCAAAAATAGAGACGGCGCACAACGGCCTCCGAATTGTTTTGAAAGAGGATCTGGGCGTTTCCCGCGTTGGAGCAGTCAGGGTTGTAGGTGACTTTCCCTGTCGTGGGGTTGAATTTTAGCTCGACGCGCGGGTAGTCGGGCGCGGGGCCGGCGGCTACCACGATGCGCCTCCAGCCGACGATGGCGCCGCCCTCGGTCTCCGGTTGGGTAGTGTCAAACACGACTCCCTGGCTGGCGCTCATCATGCGCAGACACTGAGTGATGCGGCTCGAGAGATTGCTGGCTTCCTGCTCGACGGTGGTGTCCGCCAGTCCGCGGTATTCCTCCTGTGCGGAGGCCAGGAGCAATACCATTGTCGTGCCCGCGACCATCACGCCGATGCTTGAGGCAACGAGCACCTCAACCAACGTGAAGGCAGAGCACCTCCGGCGAACGGGTCTTGTATGGGAGCGGGGGTTCATGTGTGAATGCGCAGGAGGAGAATGCTCGGGCGAGGCGCTCAGAGGTCTTTGGTTCGCACCATGTCCAACTCCGCCCGCATGCGTCCCGCCCGTCCAAGCGGGGAGTCCCAGGTTACGGTGGCGTTGAGGTGTTTGTCGTGAGGTTTCCCGGTGGCGTCGTCATGAGTGTCGATAGTCACCTGCAATTCCGGATTGAGATTATGGAGCCACAACAAGTCGGGGCAGAAGGTCTCGAAATTAGTCGTGTTGAGCGCGACCGGGGAGGTGTTGGGCGGGATTTGTATTTCCGGGAAGGAAAATTGGTTGCCTTTGTCGTCGTATTTTCGGCCCCCGCCGTCGTAGGTTGGATTAATGGCCTGGCCGTAGTTGATGTTGGTGAAGGCCAGGGCCTTAATCGGCTCGATGTAATGAACCAGAAAATCCATGGCGATTCCTTTTTCCTTGATCTTCGTGCAGGCCTCCCGGTCGAACAGGATGCTGGAAAAGCACGCGGCCACGAACAGGGCTAACGCGCTCATGGCCATGCATGTTTCAACCAGTGTGAAACCTCCGGCCCCGTGCGAGCGACCTAAACGAAATTCAAAGCACATCGCCGCTTGAGAAGCATGGAATGTGCCCAAGGCGCCGAAGGGGTCCGGAAGGCGGCGTGTTGGAGACGAAATACTCTTGAGGCATCTGGAAGGGCTGGGCTGCCTCGGCCCCCGTCTTGACTATCGCCGAAGCCTCCAGACGCGAGCTTGTCCCGTAACATGACACCTGTGGCGGAATTCGGGACACGGGGTGAACAGGCTCAATGCAGCGTTTTGGAAGGGTCGAACATCGCACGGCTCGGACCTCGATGGATACCCCTGATGGCGTGGCTGCGAGATTTCCAGACGAAAAGGAGGGATGAAAAAAGGCTCGCGCCTCTTGGGACGGCAGTGGAGTATTTGATGGTTTGATTATGGGTCAGTTTGTGAAAAGCGACGAAAAAATGGTTGAAAGGGCGGCGGAGACTTCTTCCGAATCCACATTCGAGTTGCCGGTGGAGGGGTTCAAGGGCACTCCAGAGGAAATCGAGCGTCAGTGGTTCGAGCGGGTTTACAAGGGCCGGGGCGACAGCATGGCGCAGTTGACCTGGCGGGCGGTGCTGATGGGTTCAGTGCTGGGGGGAGTGCTCTCCCTGACGAATCTCTACATAGGGCTGAAGGCGGGTTGGGGTTTCGGGGTTGCGATTACGTCCTGCATTCTCTCGTATGCCATTTGGACGGGACTGCACGGGGCGGGCATCGTCAAGAGCAAGATGACCATCCTGGAGAACAACTGCATGCAATCGACGGCGAGTGCGGCGGGCTACTCGACGGGCAGCACGCTGGTCTCGGCCTTCGCGGCTTACGTCCTGCTCAATGGCCATCCCCTCCCGATTCCGCTGACGCTGGCGTGGGTCTTTTTCATGGCCGTTTTGGGCGTCACGATGGCCGTGCCGATGAAGCGGCAGATGGTCAATGTCGAGCAGTTGCGCTTTCCCAGCGGGATTGCCGCGGCCGAGACGCTGCATGCCTTGTATTCGCACGGAGGAAAAGGGGTGCGGGCGGCCAAGGCACTGGCGGTTGCCGGGGGGTTGGCGGCGCTGGACAACTTCTGGGCCGGGGGGTTGGCGGTGGTGGATAAGTCGATGGCGGCCTGGTTTCACATCAAGACGCATTTGGAAGTGGCCTCCAGCGGGAAGCTTATCGACAAGGCCCAGGCCTGGCTCCTGGGGCAAAAGAATTACAGCCTCTGGCACGGGCGCACCGTGCTCTTCTCGTGGGACGCGATCTTCGTGGCAGCGGGGGCAATTACCGGGATGCGGGTGTGCGTGAGCATGCTGATAAGCGGGACGCTGTGTTGGGCGGTGTTCGTGCCGATCCTGCAGCATTACGGATACATCTCGATGCGAGGCGGCTTCCGCGAGTGCGTGCAATGGACGTTGTGGGGCGGCACAGCCTGCATGGTATCGGCGGGGATATTGAGCTTTTTCTTGCAGTGGCGGAGCATTGTCAATGCGTTCCGGAGCCTGGCGGCGCTGGCGAAGAGGAATCGCCGGAGCATCGGGGAGATGGAAGCAATTGAGACGCCCAACTCGTGGTTCTTCGCCGGCCAGGTCATCTCGCTCGTCGCCCTGGCGTGGCTGGCACGGGTGTCCTTTGGGATGCCGCTGTGGCAGAGTGCTATGGCGGTGCTGCTTTCCTTCGGCCTATCGGTGGTGGCGTGCCGCGTTACTGGCGAGACGGATACGACCCCGATTGGCGCGATGGGCAAGGTGACGCAGCTCATCTTCGGCGCCGTGAATCCGGGCAACGTGAACGTCAACCTGATGAGCGCGAATATTACCGCCGGGTCGGCGATTTCATCGGCGGATTTGCTGACGGACCTCAAGAGCGGTTACTTGCTGGGCGCTAACCCGAGGCAACAGTTCCTGGCGCAGTTTTCGGGCATTTTCGTGGGCACGATCGTCACCGTTTTTTCCTTTGCCGTTCTGGTGCCCAACGCTTCGGCCCTGGGCGGAGCGGAATTCCCGGCGCCGGCGGCCCAGACGTGGGCGGCGGTGGCGCGGGCGCTGAGCAAGGGATTGGAATCGCTCCAGCCGATCAAGGTCTGGTCGATCATTATAGGCGGCGCCGTTGGAATTGTGTTCTCCCTCCTGCCCCTGATCTTTCCGCGCAAGCAGAAATACCTCCCCTCGGCCGCGGCTTTTGGCCTGGCCTGGATCTTTCAGTGGTATTACTCGATGCTGTTTTTTATTGGGGCCGTTGCGGGGCTGGTTTGGAAGAAGGCCGCCCCGGCCTCCGCCGAAGAGTTCACGTTCCCGGTCGCTTCGGGAATCATTGCGGGCGGCTCGCTCATGGGTGTTTTCCTGATTTTCTGGGAACATGGAGGGTCCATCCTCCAGCTCCTGCCAAAGCTGTTTGGGCATTGACACTGGGGGCCTGGGCCTGTCTCAAAGCGTTGAAGCGGGAAGGCGTCTGCTCGTTCCGAGGGTGAGCGGACGCGCCGAGCGGTGATCCTGCAAATTCACGGAAGGAGCTTCTCGACGTCCACGATGCGCACCTCCAGGACGGGCTCATCCAGCCAGTAACGGACCAGCCAACGACGGAAGCGTTTTACTTCCAGTTCCCGGCCCGCCCTCGTCCTCTGCCGCCAGTCTCCTTTCTGGTACGGGCTGTTGGCCAGCGCGGCGAAAATGCCTAGCAGTTCCTCTCGTTCGCGTTTCGTTCGCTCGGTGAAAAACTGGAGGGCTGCGTCGTCCACCACGAACTTGTGTTCGCGCGTCATCGTCCTCGATTCGCCAGCTCGTCATGCACCGCTTTCAAGGCGATGGCGCTGGTCTTGCGCCCGGCATCCATGGCCGTCATGCGCCGTTCCAACTCGGCCTGGTATGCCGGGTCCTCCGCTCGGTTCAGGTGGGCAATCAACGCGGCGACCTCCAGCCGCTCTTCCACGCTCATCTCGACAACAGACGCTTTCACCTCGGCTAAACTCATAGACGAAGCTTAGCGGATTGGCGCGCGGATTGCAATGCAGACGCCGCTGAAAGGGGCGAGCTGCACGTCCCAGGCCACCCCGACGATTCGGAGCGCCGACCGGCTTCAGCCCAGCCTTTGGTCTTTGCCAAGCGTGTGGCCGGCGATGAATTCCTGGGCGGTTAGCCGCCTTCCGCCTTCAAGCTGGAGCTGGGTGATGCGCAGAGAGCCCTGGCCGCAGCCGACCAGGATGCCTGCTTTGTCCGCGCGCAAAATCTGGCCCGGCGCTCCCGGCTCCTGGCTTTGTTCGGCATGCCAGATTTTGAGGAGATGGGACTGGCGATGGTCGGTGAAATGGGTGAAGGCTCCTGGCCAGGGGACGAGCGCACGCACCCGGTTCCGAAGCTCGCTGGCCCGTCCGGTCCAATCGATTGCACCATCCTGTTTGCCAATTTTTGGCGCATAGCTGGCGCCTTGGGCCGGCTGTGGACGAGGAGAAATCTTTCCGTCCACGTAATCCGGGATGGTCTGAAGGAGCAATTCGGCGCCCATGCTGGCAAGGCGGTCATGCAGGGTCTCCGAGGTCTCTTCCGGCGCGATAGGTGTTGTGGTTTGGGCGAGGATGTCGCCGGTATCCAGGCCCGCATCCATCTTCATGATGGTCACGCCGGTTTCTTGCTCGCCGTTGAGAATGGCCCATTGGATAGGCGCCGCGCCTCGATATTTAGGAAGAAGGGAGGTGTGGAGGTTGATGCATCCGAAGCGGGGCAGAGTGAGGATCCGTTCCGGCAGGATTTGGCCAAAGGCGGCAACGACGACGAGGTCCAGCTCGAGTTGGCCGAGGGCGTCGGCGAAACCGGGTTCCCGCGCCCGTTGTGGTTGAAGGACCGGCAGACCGGCGCGCATGGCCAACTCCTTCACCGGAGACGGTTGGGGCTTGAGATGGCGTCCCTTGGGCCGGTCCGGCTGGGTCACGACGCCGACCGTTTGGATGAGAGGAGAATCGAGCAAGGCCCGCAGGCTGGCGCAGGAGAGAGCGGCGGAACCCATGAAGACGACGCGCAGGATGCTCATGGGGAGGCGCCCTCAGTATCACTTGCGAGGGGGTCCTCAGACTGCTTGTTCTTCTCGGCCGCAATTGAGAATTGAGAATTAACAATTGAGAATCTTAAATTGAGCTCCGCTTCGCAGAGACCTCGGGAGGACGCTGAAGTGATGGCTTCTGCCTTGCCACCAATTTGCAATTTACAATTCTTAA
>JBJKSV010000143.1:0-4237 GCA_046703605.1 Limisphaerales bacterium | reverse complement strand
GTTGAATGCCTTCGGGGCCGGGCAGGTCCGGAGAGCGGTGGTGGTGCCTGGCCAGCGAGTAAATGAAGCTGACGTAACAGTGACCATAAAGGAAACAACATGAACCCGCAGATCTGACATTGGCGTTAGGGCGTGACTCACACCCGTAGGAAAATATTCACCATGGACATCCCAAGAATATTCAACATCACTGAAAGTGCTCACCGCATCCACAACCCGATCACGTCCGAAAAGCTCGCCTCTCTCGGCGCGGCGCTGCGTCTGGAATCGGGGGCCCGAGTGCTGGACCTCGGCAGCGGTTCGGGGGAGATGCTATGCACCTGGGCGCGCGATTACGGCGTCATCGGCACCGGCATCGACATGAGCCAGTTGTTCACCGAGCAAGCGAAACTCCGTGCTGTAGAGCTCGGCGTCGCCGCTCAAGTCAAGTTCATCCATGGCGATGCAGCCGGCTATGTCTCTGACGAGAAGGCCAGTGTGGCAGCCTGCATCGGTGCCACCTGGATAGCCGGTGGAGTCGCGGGCACTATCGAGCTTCTGGCGCGGAGCCTGCGGGCGTGAGGGATCATCCTCATCGGCGAGCCCTACTGGCGGCAGTTGCCGCCGACGGAAGAGGTTGTCAAGGGGTGTCTCGCCAACTCAATCTCCGACTTTGTCCTGCTTCCAGAACTGCTCGCGTCTTTCGGCGACCTTGGCTACGACGTCGTTGAAATGGTTCTGGCTGACCAAGACGGCTGGGACAGATACGAGGCGGCCAAATGGCTCACCATGCGGCGATGGCTTGAAGCCAATCCCAGCGATGAGTTCGCGAAAGATGTTCGAGCCAAACTGAGGTCGGAACCCGAGCGCTACGCCGCCTACACGCGTGAATACCTGGGCTGGGGTGTGTTCGCGCTGATGCCGCGGTGATGCGTTGGCAGATAAAAAGACAAAATCAAGCCGCGCTGGAGCCAAAGGTGCCAGTCATACCAGCGAAGGGCAACGCCCTGGAACGTGACCGGACCATCCTGTTCGCCCAGGCTGAAGGCCTGGTTGATAAGCGGGCGCCTCAACCGGATGCGCATCGCCCAGCAACGGGGGTGTGACCAGGCGCCGGCTGCGAGTTTCGGCGGCGCGTGCAGAAGCGTATGGTAACGAGCCACTCGCCCGTCGGCGCAGCTCAGGTTTGGATCATTAGTTGCAGTGCGGCGATAAGCCCCGTATCCAGCGTCTCGGCTTGACGACGAGCAAGGGTGGCCGCACTTTTCCGTTATGAGCTTGGACGAAATTCGCAGGAAAGTGGGCGACATGCGGAATCCGGTGATCATTCGGACATCGGACGGGCGCGAATTTCCAATACAGCACAAAGAGTCCGTGTTTCTCACCAGGCGTTTTGTCGTGGTTGCCGATCAGGAGGGATTTACCGATACGCTCGACCCGCTGCACATCGTCTCAATTCGAGAAACGGGAGCGCTGCCGGTCCGTTGAGACGACTCCGGTGGCGATGAGTTGCTCGCCTAACGACCGGCTGCACTCCGGGGAAACACGCCGGCTGCGCCTCGAGATAGACCAAATGATCGAGCTCCGGCTCGACGTGAAAGCGAAGCATGCTCCCGTCCCGGGCTTTCTCCGGAACCGGTCCCGAGTGCCGCACAGGGTAGGAGTACCGCGGGGAGAGAGAAAGGGGGGCGGGTTGGCTCTATTGCCGCCTGATAGTGGAGTCTGATGACGCCGGAATGGTCCGAACCGTTCGAGGCTGCTCCGCTGACGAGAGAGAGCAAGCATAAGCAGGCGGCGAAAAGCCAGCGCCAGACTCGAAGAAGCGGTGGCATGGTCTGCTCGAATTTAGTTCCTGCGCAGGACCTCGACGTATTTGACGCCAAGGAGTTGCGGAGGTTCCGAGAGGGTGGCTTCGATGCGTTCGGGACCGAGCGGGAGTGAGACGCCCTTGAACACGCACTTCTTGTCTCCCTCTTTGATCGGTTCGCGCGCCGAGAGCGCGCCGCAGGCAAGCCGGGCCTCGCCATCGGTCTTGGCTGGATTGAACAGGAGGGTGACATCGTATCGGGCGCGGGTGACCACCTTGACCGCCCAATAGCCGATGCCTTCGGGCCCCCAACTGGCCTTCTTGCCGCGCCAGTCCTGCCGTGTCAGGAGAGAAGGGTTTTCCTGAGGCGCGCCCAGGAAGATGCGCGAGGGAACGCTGTAGTCGCGCCCGCCGGTGACATCGTCGAACCACCTGACGTAAGCGGCTTTGAGCCTGGCGGCGATCTCCGGCTTTTGCGTGGCCAGGTCGTGCATCTCGAATGGGTCATGCGCCATGTCGTAAAGCTGGAAGTTGGTCTTGCCCTTCCACCCCTTGGCCGCGCCCAGCGGTTGGACGAGCTTCCAGTCCTGCGAGCGGACCGCGCAGTTGCGATAGCGGACGGGGGCATCACCGCGGTGCCACTGGAAAAAGAGCATGCGATGTGGCCAGGCCACCGGTTCGCCTCGGAGAAGAGGCGCCAGGCTCAGGCCATCGAATTTCACCCGAGCGGGCTTTTTCACACCGCACAAATCCAACAGCGTAGGCGTCAGGTCGATGACCGCCGAGATCTGATTGACCTGGCGCCCGGCCTTGAGTTGTCCCGGCCACCGGATGAAGCAAAACTGGCGAATCCCGCCTTCGAAGGGGGTGCCCTTCCAACCACGGTAGCCGCCGTTGTAACCATTGTGCCGCTGACAGCCATTGTCGGAGAAGAGCACCACGATGGTGTTGCCGGCCAGGTTGAGTTCATCGAGTTTGGCCAGCAATCGGCCGATGTTGTCGTCAAGGTTTTCAATCATGCCATAGACGCGAGCAAGGTCGTTGGCGTTGTGCCTGGCGGGCATGGGGTGTCCCTGCTTGGGAAAGTTCGAGGGAAGGAAGTCCTTTGGGGGGTAATGGCTGGCGAAGGAATTGGGGATTTGGTGCGGGGCATGCGGGCAGTTGAAGGCCAGGTACACGAAAAAGGGCCGAGCCCTATTTTCCTGGATAAAGCGCATGGCGGCGCGGGTGATGACATCACTCACGTAGCCTTTTGACTTGACCCAGGCGCCGTTGTGCCTGAGCATGGGGTTGAAATAGGCTCCCCGCTCATCGACCGGGTACGGCGGGTCCCCCGGCTGGGCCAGGCCGCCGCCGTTGAGCACGAGCGATTCCTCGAATCCCTTGTCCATGGCGCGCATGGGGTAGTTATCCCCCAAGTGCCATTTGCCGAATATGCCGGTGCGATAGCCGCCCGCTCTGAACATTTCGGCCGCGGTCGTTTCGTCTGGGTGCATCAGGGAGCGGCCCAGATAGGTGTCGGTGACGCCGGTGCGGTAGTAATAGCGGCCGGTCATGAGGCAGGCACGTGTGGGAGAGCAGACCGGCATGACATAGAAGTTCGAAAACTTGACGCTCTGCTCGGCGAACCGGTCCATGTTCGGGGTCCGGACGATCGGGTTGCCCGCCACCCCAAGTTCGGCCACGCCTTGGTCGTCGGTGAGGATGACTACGACGTTGGGCTTGGGCTCGGCCGCCCGGCCAAGATGCACGGGGACAGCCAGTGGAAACATGGCAAGACAGACTGGAAGGAGGGTCGAGACAGACGGCGCTTTGAACGCCGCCGCGCCGCTCGAACAAGACGGGCTGTTTGTGTGGTTCATGCTCAGAGGGTGTTGCCAGCCGGACGTGAAGCTGTCAAGGGCATATACTTCCTCCGTGTGCTCGTTGTGCAGTGGGGCATGCGCACGCACTGGACATGGTTCGGGGCTCGCGCAACATTGACTCCGGCGGCTGTCGGGATAGTCTCTTGGCATGACGATTAAGGTGATTTTGGAGCCAGGGGAAGATGGTTATATCGTGGCGCATTGCCCGGCTTTGAAAAGCTGCTGGTCGCAGGGCAGGAGCCGCGATGAGGCATTGCGAAACATCCGGGAGGCTGTCGAACTCTATTTGGAGCCCCGGCCTGGCCAACTTCCAGAAAACGAAAGAGCGGAAGTGGTCGAGCTCTCATGAAACTGCCTGTCTTATCGGGCGGGCAGGTTTATGCGGCGCTGCAGCCCATCGGTTTTGTCGAAATACACCGCAAAGGCAGCCACGTGAAGATGGAGCACAGCGACGGTCGGCGTATCGTCTTCCCCTTTCACGACGAAGGGGATCGGCCCACATTAATCATGATTCCCAAGCGCGCCCTGCTGGCAGCCGCGGCTTTGGCTGCGCTCTGTCTGAGCGGCCTGTTTCTCCTCTGGCCGG
>JBJKSV010000142.1:0-8180 GCA_046703605.1 Limisphaerales bacterium | reverse complement strand
TGATTCTGTTCTGGCTTTGCCACATCAAGATTTCGTCGTTCGCGTATTTCGCGTATTTCGTGGTTCTTATCTTGCGCTTTGTTTTGGTTTGGACGAGGCGCATCCCGCGGAGAAGGCTTGCGTTTATGGGGTCTCGGCCCCAGAATGACAGGGGTGGTGAATCGCGCGCCCGAATAAGGCAAATGGTCGCGCGTCAAAGAAGGATGTAAGGTCTATGAATTTGTCGAAATATCGTGTCCCGGTATCCTTGGTGGCGCTGGCCGGCCTGATGGCCGGCTGTGCTTCCAGTGGGGTAAAGAATCCGTCCGGTGTGCCCGTAACCGAGATGCGTCCTGACGAGCGTGGGTTTGTGGCGGGAACGGGTATCGAGTCGCAGGACCTGGTCCGGGTAACCGATAAAATGGCGCGGAGCATCCTGAGCACGCCGCAAATTGTAAGCGCGCACGGTGTTCCCCGCGTCGTGCTCGAACCGGTCATCAACAATACTCGCTTTCCGATTAACAAGGACATCTTCCTAACGCGTATTGAAGCGGAGTTAAACCACAAAACCCAAGGCAAGGTCATCTTTTTGGCGCGCGACCGGATGGCGGCGCTGGAAAAGGAGCGCCAGATGAAGCAGGCAGGCCAAGTGACCTCCAGTTACGACCCCAACGTAGTTGAATTCAAAGGGGCGGATTTTTTCCTCACCGGCAAACTGGACGGGATGACCACCCGCACCAGCGCGGGCACCAGCGATTACATTCTCTACACTTTCGAGCTCATCAATGCCCGTACGAGTGAGGTCGTCTGGCAGGACTACGCCGAGATGAAGAAACAGGGCTTGGAAGATGCCGCGTATCGGTAGAATTTGGGCGAGGGTCCGTTTAGAGCGGTCGTTCTCCGCCGCTCTTGTCTTGGGTTTGGCGACCCTCGCCCTCTCTCTAAGCGGTTGCGCGACCGGGGCTGGCCGGCAGAAGGTCCTTTTGACCGGCAACATTATGGTTGATGGCCCCAACGCCATCGCCAACGGCCCGCCGCGAGACAAGGTCTTGTGGGAGTACCGCACTGCGGCTGCCGCGATGAGACTGGGCAAGTATGACGAGGCCAAGCAGTATCTGGACGACGCCTTGACCACGCTTCAGGGTATCTATGGCCCCAACTCCAGCGCGCGCAAGGCCCGAGGCTATTTCCATGCCGAATCCAAAAAGACGTTTATAGGGGAGCCCTACGAACGTTCCATGGCTTACATCTACCGAGGAATTCTCTATTGGAGAGATGGCCAACCGGACAATGCCCGCGCCTGCTTCCGCAGCGCCGAAATCGAGGACAGCGACACCGAGAACCATCAATACGCCGGTGATTGGGTCCTGCCCGATTATCTGGATGGCCTGGCAACGGTCAAACTGGGCGGGGACGGCTCGGATGCCTTCAAACGCGCTCAGGCTAACGCCAAGGGACTGAAGTTGCCTCCTTACAACCCCAAAGCCAATGTGCTCTTCTTCGTCGAGTTCGGCCCCGGACCCACCAAATACGCCACTGGCCGCTATCATGAGGAACTCAGGTTCTCGACTCCGCCTTGCGTCGTGAGATCGGCCGAGATCAAGGTCGATTCGCTCGATATCCCGGTGCCGCCGACCGACGATGTCGCCTTCCAGGCAACGACCCGAGGCGGGCGCCTGATGGATCATATCCTCGGCAACAAGGCGGTGTTCAAGTCCGCTACGGGCGCCGCTGGCGCCGTAGCCATAGTAGGAGGCCTGGGAACAGCCGCCTTGAGCCGTGACCGCACGACCGCCGAGGTGGGACTTGGCATCGCCCTCGCCGGGGCGGTGACTGAGGTCATCTCGGCCGCGACCACTCCCGAGGCGGACACCCGCGCCTGGGATAATCTGCCTCGCTACCTGAGTTTCGCCTGCCTGCCGCTGCCGCCTGGCCAGCATGTTGCGACGGTCCAGTTTCGCGACGCCGCCGGCGGTATCCTGCCGAGCCTGACGAAGGTCGTCATGTTTGAGGTGCCGGCGGATGGGAAAGACAAAGTGATTTTCGTCAGCGATAAATCCTTAACTCCTGAAAAAGCATGAAACCCATAGTGGCAGTTCTCATCGCGGTCTCCGGACTCTCGTTGTTGGTTGGCTGCAAGACGGACCATGGGGCCTATGGTCCGCGCAACACGATGGTCAACGACCTTGAAAACACCTCCAACTTCGTCCTCTTCGATAAGGCGACGCAAGACTCGGTAACCTGCGATGGCCTTCAACAGACCCGCCTGCCGGACAACCGGCTGCAGGTGGCGGCGAACGTGCGCAACCGCGAGAACCGGCGCATCCAGGTGCAGATCGATTGTGTCTTCAAGGACGCCCAGGGCTTTACCGTGGATGAGACCCCGTTCCAGAACCTGTTCCTGGACGAGAACGCGCAGCAAGGCGTCCAGTTTGTTTCCGCCAACGACAAGGCCGTGCGCTATACCATCCGCGTGCGCCAGGCGCGGTAATCACCGCATGAAAACACCCTTGCCCGCCCTCGGGTCACGGCCATAGGATGGCTGAATGCGACTGTTTTCCAGGTTTCGGAGGAAACTGCGCAGGTTCGCCCGCAGTAATGAAACGTCGATGTTTGTGGTGGCTTTCGTCATCCTCGCACTGGGGGTCGTGGTGCTCCTGATGTGGATGCTGACCAGCATCCGCTTTCGCGCTCATTATCACTATTAGACGAATCCCGCTCCAGAGGCGATTGGACGAGTTGAGTCCATGAACGAGAGCCGGCCTCCGCCCCTCGACCTCTGACCTCCGGCCTCGTACGTCAGTCAAACGCCGACATAACCCCGTCGCACACGCCGACAGATTAACCGGACACACCCCGATTCCGGTTGCCGCGCCTCCTCTTCACAATTGGGGCGCTATGCGGAACGTTATCAGTGTCGCCGCCTCTGTGCTCTTACTCAGCCTGGCCGCCCAATCGGCCCTGGGAGACAGCACCAAGGAGTTCTCGGTCCAGCTTAGCGCGAGCGTCGAGGCCGTGCCGCCCGAGATCACGCTGAACTGGCCGCAAGACACTTGCCTGACGCCCACCCGCTACACCGTTCACAGGAAGGCGCTGATGGACCGGGCCTGGGGGCCGGGCATCGTCCTTCCAGGCACGGCCACAACCTACACCGATCATTCGGTAAGCCGCGGCGTCGGTTACGAATACGAGGTCGTCAAGACAACCCCCGAGTACACCGGCTACGGCTACATCTACTCGGCCATTGACCTCCCGCCGACCGAAAACCGCGGCAGACTCCTGCTTGTGGTGGACAAAACCTACGCAACCCAACTGGCCAAGCAATTGGCCCGCCTGCAACAGGACCTGGCCGGGGACGGCTGGACTGTCGCCCGTATGGACGTGGGCCGTCACGATTCGGTTCCCAGCGTCAAGAGCCGCATAAAGGCCCTCTACGAGCAAGACCCCGCCGACACCCAGGCCCTGTTTCTCTTTGGGCACGTCCCCGTGCCCTACTCCGGGGACATCGTCGAGGACGGGCACGCCCCCAGTCACCAGGGGGCCTGGCCCTGCGACGGCTATTACGGTGATATGGACGGCGTCTGGACCGACGACACCGTCAATGACACCAGCGCCTCAAGCCCGCGAAATCATAACGTCCCGGGCGACGGCAAGTTCGATCAGTCCTATTTCCCCGCTCCCATCAAACTGATGGTCGGACGCGTCGATCTGGCCAACATGCCCGGACGGCTGAGATGGAAGGGGCCGCCGACGTTTCCCAGCGAGCTGGACTTGCTGCGGAATTATCTGAATAAGGACCACCAATACCGGCAGAAGCAGTTCTCTCTCCCCCAGCGGGCGGTCGTCGGGGATTTCTTCGGTGTCCGGGATGGAGAGGCCTTTGCGGCGAGCGCGTGGCGCAATTTCGCGCCGTGTTTCGGCGCTCGCAATGTCATCGCGGTGACCAAACCAGGGGCTTGGGTTACCATGCTCAGAACTAACGCAGCCCTCTTTGTGTATGGCGGAGGCCCCGGCTGCTACAACAGCATTGAAGGACTGGGCAACTCGGATGGCTTCAACGACATCTTCACGACCGAAATGGTCTCCAATGACGTGAAGACCGCCTTTGCGCTTCTGTTCGGCAGTTGGCTGGGGGACTGGGATTCACAAGACAATATTCTGCGAGGAGTGCTGGCCCTGCCCAGCTACGGGTTGGCCAGCGCGCTGTCCGGGCGCCCGCATTGGTTCGTCCAGCACATGGCGTTGGGAGAGCCGATTGGGTTCGACGCGCGCCTGACGCAAAACAACGGCCCGAACGGATTATACCGCAACCAAATCAACAATTGCGCCGGCCAGATTCATATCGCGTTGATGGGCGACCCGACGCTTCGGCTCCAGATGGTGGCGCCGCCCACCGGCCTGACAGCTTCCCCCCAGGGGACGGAAACTGGCCTGGCCTGGAGGGCCTCCGCCGAATCGGTCATCGGTTATTACGTCTATCGCGCGCCAACGCCCGGCGGGCCATTTATCCGTTTGACGCCCGCGCCAGTCATTGGGACCCACTACGTTGCCGGCGCGGCTCCAGAACTAGCCGCCGCCACCTACATGGTGCGGGCGCTGAAACTGGAAACCTCCGCCAGTGGCACCTACTACAATCTGAGCCAGGGGGCATTTGTGACGCCGCCACGCCCCGCGGCGTCGAGCATCGCCTCGGCCACGCCGGGCGAGCTGCGCGTCACCGCCGTGAAGTTTTAGGTGGCGCAGGTTTCTTGTTCTTGATTCTTGATCCTGTAGCGCTAAGGGCATTTTTCATTAAGCATTGGGCATTTGCCAATATTCATTGGCAATGCCCAATGTACAATGCCTAATTAGAAATGCTCAATGAGATGGGATGAGCGGTTTGAGGCCGGTCCCTTCCTAGAAGACCACCCTGATGCCGGCCCTCAGGAGCAGTTTGTCCGCGCTGATCTGCGGCCACATATAGCGGCCATCCACAAAGAAGCCCGTCACGGGGCTCATCCGGAATTCCAGTCCGATGCCGGCGTCGCCGAACCATTCCCATGAGGGATCGAATCCCCTGCCGCCGCCGCCGAAGATATAGGGAGCCAGTCCGACGGATTGGATAGGCCAGCGCGCGATCAAGTTGCCATCCAGAGAATCGATAAAGCGTCCGCCGTTATCGGGGATATTAATGTCCCCGCCGATACCCAGTTGCGGTGTGAAGAAGTAGTTCAAGCCCACACCCCCGCCCCATTTGCCGTGCCGGATGTTGGTATCGAACAGGTGCTCGATATTGCGCTCCGGATTGAGGTAGCTGCCGAAGAGGTCCAGCGATAACTCCCGGGAGGTAAAGGTGGTTCCCTCTCCGCGTTGATAGGCCATGTGGCTGTTGATCCAGCTACTGGTCTCGGGCGTGGATTGGGCCGACACCTGGGTCAATGGCATCGCCAAGGCCAGGGTTATTAAGATTCGAACGATTGCTCTTTTTCTCATGTTTGTTTTTGATTGGTTGGGATTACTAACTAACGAACCGGCGGGATTGCTCCGGACCGTAAAGTAAAGGCTTACTCGGCCGGCGCGCGCGAGCGACTGCGGGCCTGACCCGTGAGTCCGGTCCGGCGCAAACGACGCTCCAGGAAGACCTCCAACAGCGGCGCAAGCATCTTGTAAAAGCCCCAGACCCTGAGCAGCCTGCCAATGAGGGTGCGCGGCCGAGGCGCAGGCCGGCGCGGAACAGCGCCGGCAAGAGCCGCCCCAAGCGCCAGGAACGGCTCCAGCCTTTTCACGACCGAGACCTTGCTCTTGAGGTTCGCGCCATGAACCCGGAGGTTCTGCAAATCGACGGCGAGCGCACGACGGCAAACATCGCTCTCCGCGATGAGCGCTCGTTTCTTCGCCTCCAATTCTTCTACTTTAAAGAATCGAGCCATTCGCGGTCTTTCTTGACCTCGTGCAAGGTTTCTGAAAAGGGCTGGTCGCGGAGCAGCGTTTTGAGGACAAACCAGGCTCTCAAGGCCCCCGCCAGATACAAGGCGGCAAAGCCTCCGGTCACGTAAAGCCGCCACCCGGGTGGGAACAGGAAAATAATGGTGGCCGTCACGAGCATCGCCGCCATCATCGCCAAGAACGCCAGGCTCACCCCCCACATCAACACCTCAGCGGCCCGCAGCCGCTCTTCTTGCCATTCCACCGAGAGCAACTCGACGCGGTTCTTGATCAGCCCCAGGCACGTCTGCGTCATCCGGTGGAGCACGCCCCCCAGACCGGGCCGATGATTATTGCCGGACATTGGTTGCTTGCCTGGAATCGCTTTAGCGGCGGTTCAGCAGAATTCCAATGAGGATCCCGGCGCCAAAGGCCACTCCCAGCGCCTGGTAGGGATATTCCCGCACCGTGCGGTCGGTCGCGCGGGCGCCTCGAACGGCACGCTCTTCCAGACGCTTTTGCATCTGGCGCGCCGTTTCCAGCGCCGCCACCAATCGCTCGCGCGCCGCCTCCCCGCTCTCACTCAGGTTGCGCGCGCCGACTTTGAGCAACTCCTCGCCGTCCTCAACCACAGCCTTTAAATCTCGCAGCAATCTTTCGGTTGATTCTTCGATTTCCTCAGGTGATCGGATTTCCATAGTATAGGCCAGGCATTAATGACGTTCAGCACGAGCGCCATCTGACCAGACGTTTTGTCACAGTACAGCAATACTCCGCACCCAAACTATAGGGTGCTTAACCCACAAACTAATCTACCGCTCTTGAAACGCCTATAGTTTGCAAAATCTATCCGCCGCCGTCAAGCGTCAGAGCCATCGCTTTGTCACTTTTGAATAATATGGCATGTTTGTCTTCACGGATGGCATCCAAGAGAGATACTGCGATATGAAACAACGGCAATTGGGAAAACAAGGCCCGACGATTTCAGCTATCGGGCTGGGCTGCATGGGCATGTCCGAGTTTTACGGCACGCGCAACGATGAAGAGTCCATCGCCACGATCCACCGGGCGCTGGACCTGGGCGTCAACTTCCTCGATACGGCCGACATCTACGGCTGCGGCGACAACGAGCGATTGGTCGGGCGGGCGATCAAGGGGCGCCGGCACGAAGTGTTTCTGGCGACCAAGTTTGGCAATGTCCGGGACGAGCAGGGCAAATTCCTGGGTGTTAATGGCCGGCCGGATTATGTCCGGACTTGCTGCGACGCCAGCCTGCGGCGGCTGGGAACCGACCGAATCGACCTCTACTATCAGCATCGAGTGGACCCCAACGTGCCCATCGAGGAAACCGTTGGCGCGATGAGCGAATTGGCACGCTCCGGCAAGGTCCGTTACCTGGGTCTTTCTGAAGCCGCCGCCACCACGATTCGCCGGGCGGTCAAGGTGCATCCGATCACCGCCCTCCAAACCGAATACTCACTCTGGACGCGCGATGTAGAGGCGGAGATTCTGCCCACCTGCCGCGAGTTGGGCATCGGGTTCGTGCCCTACAGCCCGCTTGGCCGAGGCTTCCTGACCGGCAAGATCCGGGATGCGGGCGATTTGGAACCGAATGACTGGCGCCATCACGGGCCGCGGTTTCAGGGGGAGAATTTTGAGCGGAACTTCGAGATTGTGCGCCATATCGAGGCCCTGGCCGCGAAGAAGCAGTGCAAACCGGCGCAGTTGGCCTTGGCCTGGGTCCTGGCACAAGGACTGGACATTGTGCCGATTCCCGGGACCAAACGACGCGCCTACCTGGAGGAGAACATCGCCGCGGTGGAGCTTGAGTTAAGCTGGGAAGAAGTCGAGAGCCTCAGCTCCGCCATCCCGGTCGGGGCCGCCGCCGGCGCCCGATACCCGGAATGGAGCATGCAGGCCGTCAACCGATGACTAATAGCGCCTCTGCTCGGCGGCAATGATCCGCACCGGGCCAAGCAGCCCGGAATCAAGGAGAGGACTGGATTTCTTCCAGAGCCGCCAGGTGGTGAAAGTGAAACGTCCGGTGGGGCTGGGTTTGTCTTCCAGGACCCATTGCGGCCAGCGTTTGAGGGTTCCGTTGGGATTGCGCTCGGAGTCTTCCGGCAGATGCTCGTCGCCGATCATTCGGTTTGGCCAGAGATTGGTCACTTTCACTTCGAGCCGGTTTTGTCCAGCCACCGCCGCGCGGGTGATGTCCAGACGGTAGGGCGGCTTCCAGAGCAGCCCGAGGTCTCTGCCGTTGAGGCCGACGCGGGCGATGACATCGACCTGGCCCA
>JBJKSV010000141.1:0-3254 GCA_046703605.1 Limisphaerales bacterium | reverse complement strand
GAGGGCATAGCTGGCGCCATATTCTCTGGACTCAAGAGTCTGAAAGGCCTGAGGCGAATCCTTGGGAACGACCTCGCCGCGGAAGGCGGCGCGAATGAGTTTAAGCTGATCCAAAGCCAGGCCGGTGATGCGACCGTGGTTGGTATGCATGATCTTGCCGTCTTGGCGGAAGGAAGAGCGCAAGAGGCCGACAGGCTGGGCTCGATGGGTTTGAATCTCCAGATGAACAGGGCGGATAGTTTTCAAGATGGCCACAGAATACCGCAATGCGTCATATATGTCAATAGAATACCGCATAATGTATGGCTACAAATGAAAAATGAAGAACAGGCTATTGGGTCGGCTAGGATTGCGCTTCTTAAAGGTTCCTCACGTCAAATCCGGGGGTAAAATGCGTTTTGGCAACGCCAGCGAGCGCCGTGGTGGCAATCAGCTACACTGCGGTTCGAGGTCCCAGTGACGAAGAGGGTGCGGTTCAGCGGGTGCTCAATCCGCGTCGGATGGCGAGCGTGAAGGAGTTCACTTTGCAGGTCGGACAATGCCCCGGGACGATCGTGCTTAATTGGGTCAACGACGCCCTGCCTCTGCCGGCGGGAGGAAGTCGTTTGCGCTTGCTACCGCGACTCAATCACGACAGGGTGATCGGTAAGGCTCAACGAGACGGATTGGGCATCTCTGAGGACATGGATGGGAGCGGCGCCAGTTGTCGGATCATAGACCCTCACTTGGTGATGAGAGGAGCCGAGCTCCACAGTGATGTTGTTGGCGCCCTTGGCCTTCTCGCTCCAGATTACAAGTTCGAAGGCGCCATTGCTTTTGCGCAGGAGCAGGTCATGGACTGTTGCTGGCTGGTTTGGGATCGTGTAATCGAGCTTGCCAGGCACGGCGGGACCGTTGTCGGCGAGGATAGTCGTGAGGTTGTGAAGATAGGTCGCTGAGCGCTTCGGCTGATAGTCCGAGTCAAAGATGCCATAGCCCGAATCCGACCCGCCCGCATCGCGCAACATGTAGATGAAAGTGTATTTGAAACCTTGCTTGAACTGGGCCAGGTAAAGGTTGAGATAGAGATTGGCTTGCGCTTCCTGGGTCAGGCCCTTCTTGCCGCCGGTGGCCCAACCGGTCTCAGTGGTAACGCGAGGCAGGGACGCCAGCGCGGAATTCGAGTAACCGGAGAAACCTTTGCGCCAGGTCTTGCCATATTCGACGTAGATGCCGTCGGTCCAACCATGAAAGAGGGGGTCCGCGTTAAGCCAAGCCATGTTGTCGATGAGGGCGGGTTGGCGGCAGATGTAATTGTGAACGTTGGCGTAATCGGCGTACTTGGTGCCGGCGGGCATCAGGGCGCCTGCGTCGGCGGGGATGGTT
This sequence comes from Limisphaerales bacterium, assembly GCA_046703605.1. GTDB lineage: Bacteria > Verrucomicrobiota > Verrucomicrobiia > Limisphaerales > UBA8199 > JAJYHY01. The sequence goes on along the minus strand of JBJKSV010000141.1, from coordinate 1,889 downwards.
AGAAACTGCAGGCCGACGTTGTCCGGTTCGCTTCCCCCGGCCTCGCTCGAGGCGAAGACCGGGTAGCTTTTCAGAACGGGGTCGCTCTTGACGGCGTGATAGAAGGCCGCTTGCCATCTGGCAACCGGCATGAAGGTCTTCTCCGCTTGTGATTTCCTGCCCTGGTAGGTTACAGCCCAATTATTGGGTTCATTGGGGCCTTCCATGGCCAGCAGTGCGCCGGCGGCCGCGAGTTGTTTTGAGGTCGTGATGAGGCTCTGAATTGCGTGGTCATCCGGGCCGCTCCAAGTGAGGACGACCTTCACGCCACTCTGTTTATGAATGGCGATCCAGTCCGGCACATGGCGTGGACTCCCATCATCGCGGATGTTGCGCACACCAGCGTAAGCCAGGGCGGCGGCGCTCCGGGACGGAGCATCAATGCCCTGGCCGATATGAGTACACACGCCAATCGAATCGAGAAAATCGCGGGCGCTGACGGCGGCGACCTCCTTCAATGGCGCCGAACCGGGAGGTGCCGACCGTGCCTGGTGGGGGGCCGCGGTTGCCAGAATACAGGCCGACAATAAACTTACATGAACTCTGTTATTCATTCTCAACAGGCAATTCTACGACTGAGGGGCCCAAGGAACTTTGCCGGGCGCCTGAGCACTCGGCTGAATACGGCACCATTAATCCCGCATTCGGAAACTGCGTATGGTTCGCCGCGTGCGGAGGACTGCGCGCCGTACCCGGGCCTGCTACGCATTCGGGCTAGGCCGCAGGCGCCGGGGAAGCGGCGGTCTGCGCCAAAGGGGCGGCCGAGGGCGGCGGGGCTACGGCAGCGGTGTACGGCTCGATCTTCTCGATTTTGTGCCGGTGGCGGACATCGTGAATCTCGAACTCCACCTCTTCGCCCACTTTGCGGTTGAGAAGGGACTGGGCGACCGGGGAGAGATAGCTCACGATCCCCTTCTCGGGTTCGGAATCCCAGGCGCCCAGGATGGTGAAACGTTGAGGCTGGTTGGTCTGGAGATCAACCGTCTGCACGACCGTGCCGATGCCGGCGGCTTCGGCTGAGACATTGGAGAAGTCGGTGCCGCGAGCGCGAACCAGTTGATTCTCCAGTTCGGCCTTGCGCCGCATGAGCAATTTCTGCATTTCCTTGGCCGCTTTGTATTCGTGGTTCTCGCGAAGGTCGCCGTAGCTTCGAGCTAGCGCGATTTCCTTGGAGTTGGCGGGGATCTTCTTCTCGACGAGTTCGTGATATTCGTTCTTGCGCCGTTCCAGGCTCTCCCAGGAGACGGTTAAATGAACGTCCTGCTTGGTTTGCTCGCCGGAGATGAGGGACTGAATGGCGGGATAGCTCTTGACGATGCGGGCCAGGAGGGAGCGCTTGTCCATATCGTCGAAACAAGGCGAGTACTGCAAAGCGCGAGTGAGGTCTTTGATCACCTCCAGATCGGCGGAGCCAATGAGTTCGACAAGCAGTTCGTGGTCGTCCAGGATGTAGTCATGGAGGCGGTTGGAGCGTTTCTCGTTGAACTGGTCGCGTTCCATGGAGGTGAGCATGGCGCGGAAGACCTCAGGGCCGAGGATATCGGCAAAGGCGTCGTTGCGGTCTTTGGCCAGCCACAGGAGCAGTTCGCTGCCGGCGGTGTGCTGGCTGATGAGCCGGGCGAGGGTCTCCTTGAGGGCATCGAGCCTGCCGTCGTTCACCAGAAGATTGACCAACTCGCGGCAGAGCTTGGCCGAGACGGTATTGAGCGCGCCGAGCACGGCCTCCGGCCAATGCTCCGGGTTGGCCGCCTTAAAGGAGTCGAGAGCGCGGTGGTGTTTTGACGCCGGAAGGGCTTCGACCACCGGCCCGACCTTGAGGTCCTGCAACCAGTTGGCGTTTGCGTCCAAGG
>JBJKSV010000140.1:0-3285 GCA_046703605.1 Limisphaerales bacterium | reverse complement strand
GGATAGGAGCGCGGACGCCGTCGTACGCGAGTGTGGTTTTCCGGAGAGGCGGACGAGGGCGTCCGCGCTCCTAGGGCCACCTGACCGGTTACCGCTGCGTGAATTGCCTCCGTGTCGTGACCGCCGGAGGGTGCGACAAGGCGTTTGATTTCGGATGCTTCTTTTTCCGACAGTGCCCACGAACTGGGCAGGACCAGCACCAGCGGGCCAGCCGCCGCGAGCTTTCTCAGCTCGCCCGACTCGATCTGCTCGGAGGAAATGAATTGCGGGCTGTAGCCCAGATCCTCGAAGGCATTTAACCAACTGTCCCGCACCTTGACCTGCCGGTTGTGGGCGGCTTCGAAACTCGAAAAGCGCCGCAGCCAGGTCGAGCCATCGACAGTCGATTCCAGGAGCCAATCCACCTGGATGCTCGGCTGAGAATAGTGGATGTAGATCGGGTCTCGCTGCGGAGTGGCGCGCAGGAAGAGCCTGGCCAGGGCAGAGGTCATCTCTTTGAGGGCAGGGGCGATGGCCTTTGCCTTTGGCGTCAGGGCGTAATCATCGCTCTTCCAGTCGATGCAATCTTCGCTCCACCAGACGATGCAGCCACGGTCGCCTTCGAGGAGCAAATGCCAGAGCCGGCGTTGGGCGTGGTGAGTGTCCGATTCAAAGAGGGTGGTGAGGATCGGCTTGCCGGGCATGAACGAGCCGAAGATCGCGCGCGCATCACCGATGTCGTAAGCCTCGACCCAATCCAGGGCGTGGGCCAGGCGCCAGAGGTCGTATCCGCCAAAGGCGTCGGGCATTTGTGTGCCCTCGATGCCGACGGGTGTCGCAGGGTCGAGGGTTCGAGCGGTTTTGCGAAGGCCATCGAGGGTCCGGGCCAATGAAAGGTCCATATAGGTTCGGAAATCGCACCAGGGGGCGAAATCCCAGCGGATGGGTTCCTGGCGCGCCTGGCCAGGGTTGAAGCGGGTCCGCTCCAGTCGCTGCCAATCCGGATTGCCTCGAGGCAAAGGGTCGCCGCTGGCCATGCGATTCTTGATTTGGTCGGTGGTAAAGGGGCGAACGGCGCCCCAGGAACTGAACCGGGTATCCCACTCGGCGTTAAGGGCGTCGAGGCTGGGGTATTGGGTTTGGAGCCAGGCGCGGAACTTTGCCAGCGCGAGCGGGTTGAAATCGTAGTCGAAAGGATTGGCCGAGATGGTTGTCGAGAGCTCGTCGCGGATGTTGTAGGCCAGCGGCGCATCCGCCCGGTTTTTGCGGACGATTCGGGAGACCTGCTCACGGGCCCACTGCTGCCATTTGGGGTCGTCCAGGCAGTAATCCCGCACCAGGGCCGAATCGGGCCGGCCAGTCCGGGCCCAGTTCGTTACGAATTTATCCCAATCGCGCACGTGGGAATTCCACTTCAGGCACAGGCCGCGGTTGACCATGTTCTCGACGTAGTAGGGGAAATGATTGCGGACAAGCAACTGGTTGTCGCCGTCGTCGAAGACCATCCCGGTGTTGACGCTCATCTGGCGAAGCCGCCGGAAGAACAAGGGCACCTTGGCCGGCTGGCCATGCACCGGGTCGTTAATCCACATAATGGTGCGATAATCGCTCCAAGGACGCGGCGAGGTGTGGGCTGGGGCCGCCGGCAGCAAGACAGGGCGCAAGAGGAGGCTCGCCCAGAGGAACAAACCAGCGAGCGGGGACAGGCGGCGAAGGTCACGGAGGCATGGGGTTGAGCGTTGCATTGGGAACCAGTACGTGAGCCAGACAAAACGGTCAATGCCCAAGTATGAGGCAGCCTGCACAGATTGCGGACAGCCGGCGCCGCTTTCGCGTTCCGCGCGAGGAAATGAGAGTCGCCCAACCTGGCTTGCCCCTTGGTGTGGTCCACCGCCGACCTGAAGAGATAAGGGCCTTTTGCCGTATGAGGCGGAAGCTGGAACGTGAATTGCTGAGGATGGTGCGGATTTGGACATTGACCAGGACCCAGCGTGTCTTTCCAGGCTGGAGGGACGCGCTGGCTTTGAATGCAGATAGATTATGGCTTCATACGCGTTTGTGGCGAGGGAAAGCGGCACCGGCCGGGAGATCCGCAGTTCAATTGAGGCGGCGACCGAGCAAGCGGCCGTGGCGGCGCTGTTGAACCGGAGCATGCTGGTCGTGTCGATCCAGGAGAAGGTCGGGAAGAAGGGGCGAACCAGCGGGGGACGCGTGGCGCTGATGGACCTGGTAATCTTCACGCGCCAATTGGCAACCATGATCGACGCCGGGCTTGCCATGGTGCAATCGTTGGAGGCGCTGGCCGAGCAGGCCTCCAGCAAGGTGATGCGGGATGTCATCAAGGATATCACGACCCGGGTGGAGGGAGGCGACAGTTTTTCAGAGGCCTTGCAGAAACATCCGCGCGTGTTCAATCGGCTGTATATCTGCATGGTGGCGGCGGGGGAAAAGGGCGGTTTGCTGGCCGAAATCCTCGCGCGATTGGCGACGTACCTGGAGAATACGGCGCGTCTTCGCAAGAAAGTCAAGTCGGCCATGATGTATCCGACCGTCGTGACGGTGGTAGCCATCCTGATCACGATTTTTCTGCTGGTGAAAGTCGTGCCGGTCTTTGGCGAGATCTTCTCCAGCTTCGGGGCAAAGCTGCCCGGCCCGACGCTGTTCCTGATCCACCTCAGTGACATCGTGAAGAAGTATCTTATCTTCATCCTGATCGCCGGTGGGGGCCTGGTCTATGGCTGGCTCTATTTCATCAAGACCAAACCGGGCCGCCGATTCTGGGATGCCAACCGGATCCGGTTGCCGGTCTTCGGCGGTATCGCTCACAAGATCTGCCTGGCGCGATTTACGCGGACGCTGGCTTCGCTGATCCGAAGCGGTGTGCCGATCCTGGAGGTCTTGCAGATTGTCTCCCAGACGGTAGGCAATGTGGTCATGGAGAAGGCGATTCAGACGACCGCCTCCGACATCGAGCGCGGCGAGAGCATCGCCGCTGCCCTGAGCAAGCACCCCGTCTTTCCGAGCATGATTATTCGCATGGTCACCGCCGGGGAACAGACCGGCAAGATCGATAACATGCTGGAGCGCATCTCGGATTTTCTGGACGACGAGGTCGAGACAACGCTCTCCGGATTGACATCGTTGATAGAGCCGATCCTCATTGTCTTCCTGGGCGTGGTGGTTGGCGGCATGGTCATTTGCATGTTCCTGCCCATCTTCAAAATGTCCGAGTTCGTCAATCCGCAGCGATAGCAGGCCAGAGGTCGGAGGTCGGGGGTCGGAGGTCAGAGGTCGGAGGTCGGAGGT